>DATLRG010000384.1:0-6351 GCA_035534795.1 Chloroflexota bacterium | reverse complement strand
CATTGGGGAAAATTGGCCCGCGGGGCCAATTTTCCCCAATGCCTCCCTCATCTCTTCATGGACAGCGGCGGCTTCGACCTCGGCGCTCGGGTGGACTACCAGGGCTTCGATGCCGTCCGGGAACGTCGCCACGTCGTGCCCGACGGTCAGCGCTTCGTTGGCCGGCAACAGACACTTCCCGCGGTGAACGTCGTCGGTGAAGCCGGCGGAGATCTCGTAGGCCAGCATCTCGCCCCGTGGCCCCAGCATCACTTCTTCGATCGCCCCGAGGAAGTTGCCCCCGTCGGTCATGGCCAGCAGGCCGTCGAGCTTCACGTCCGCGGTGAGCAGCTCGAAGAGATCGCGGTCGGTCCGCGACTCGATCAAGCCATCGAGGTCGAAGATCGTGACCGCGTCGCGGCCGAAATTGCGCACCTTGTCGATGGGGACGAGCTCGGCATCGTGGCGCCAGCTCGCCTCGGATACGACCAGAGCGACGACCGAGCGGTCGCCGGGGTCGAAAACCAGATCTCTCACGTGGCCTACCCGAAGCCCTTCGGCCAAACTGATGATCGGGAGACCAATGATCGTCCGTGCACGCCGCATGGATTCACCTCACCTGAGCGGTATCGCGGTGACGCCTGATCACCCAGGCAGGCAGCAAGAAGTGTACCGCCCGGCAGTCGTGCGCTGGCCGTCCTGGGTGTGGTTCCACCGGCGCGACGAAATTGACGGAGGCTCCCGTTCTTCTCTATAATGCGAGTGGCCAAACGCCGTGCCCATCTACAAGATAGCGTATCCCGGCCGACAGGATCGCGCGGCCGAGGGGCCGTAGGGTGGCAGCTTGTCTGCCGCCGCGATGCGTTGATCAGGCACCAGACCCAGGCAGTGGCAGACAAGCTGCCACCTTACGGTCTCCGCGTCGGACTCATGTACGTTTTGCGTTTTGCTCGGTAAGGAGTAGGCGCATGGCCCGGGCTTCCGCTGAAGTCGCCACCAAACCGGGGTCGATCTCGCTCGTGGCCCGGCTTGCCGGGGCGAAGACGCCCCTGCAGGCGCGGAAAGCGCTCTGGGGTTACCTGCTGCTGCTTCCCTGGCTCCTGGGATTGATCATCTTCATCGTCGGGCCGATCATCGCCTCGTTTTACTTCAGCTTCACCGACTACGAAGGAATGGGCGTGCCGGCCTGGATCGGCCTCGCCAACTACCAGAAGGCGTTCTTCGGCGACGACCTCTTCTGGCCATCCCTCGGGCGGACGTTCGAATACTCCCTCGTCGTGGTGCCGGTGGGGTTGCTGGGCTCGCTCGTTCTCGCCGTCCTCTTGAACCGCGGGATGAAGGGCACCAACATCTTCCGAACTGTCTTCTTCTTGCCGAGCTTGACTCCCGCCGTCGCGCTGGCCTTGCTCTGGACCTGGCTGTTTCACCCGACCGTCGGGCCGATCAACCTGGGGCTGAGCTGGGTCGGCGTCCAGGGGCCCGGCTGGCTCACCGACCAACATTGGGCGCTGTCCGCTTTGATCATCATCAGCCTGTGGGCGAGCATGGGCGGCAACGCCATGCTCATCTTTATCGCCGGCCTCCAGGGCGTGCCCGAGTCGTTGATGGACGCCGCCGAGATCGACGGCGCCGGTCGCTGGGACAAATTCCGCAACATCACGCTGCCGATGATCTCGCCAACCCTGTTGTTCAACCTGATCCTCGGAGTCATCGGCGCGCTGAAGGTGTTCACGATCGCCTTCGTCGCCACGCAGGGGGGCCCATCGTACGCCACCTGGTTTTTCGCCCTGCACATCTATCAGCAAGCGTTCTCGTACTTCCGGATGGGCTACGGGTCGGCCCTGGCCTGGATCTTCGTGATCATGCTGCTGATTTTCACGTACGTCCAGCTCAGCTTCTCGCGGCGCTGGGTGTACTACGCGGGAGGGTCGGACTGATGGCGACCGAAGAAGCGGTCTTACCGGACATCGTGCGTTCTCGCACGTTCTCTGTCGGCGCGCGACGCCGGGCCGGCTGGGCACCCGCCGCGGTCCTCTTCTACGTCTTGACCCTCGCGCTCGCGGTGATCTTCGTCTTTCCCTTCTTCTGGACAGTCTCCAGCTCGCTCAAGCAGCCCTTCGAGCTCTTCAGCTTCCCCCCGACGATGTTTCCGATCACCCCCCAGTGGGTCAACTACGCGACGGTCCTCCAGAAAGTGCCCTTCCTGACCTGGGTGCTCAATAGCCTGATCGTCGTGGCACTCAACACCGGCGGCGTCATCGTGACCTCCTCGCTGGTGGCCTATTCTTTCGCCCGCTTCGAGTACCGCGGCCGCGACGTCCTCTTTTTGATCACCCTGGGGACGATGATGTTGCCGTCGCAGGTCACGCTGATCCCGCAGTTCGTCCTGTTCAACGCGCTCGGCTGGATCAACACGCTGCTGCCGCTCTGGGTGCCGGCCTGGTTCGGGGGCGGCGCGTTTTTTATCTTTCTCCTGCGCCAGTTCTTCCTGTCGCTGCCGAACGACCTGGACGAGGCAGCGGTGATCGACGGGGCCAGCTTCCTCCAGGTCTACTGGTCCATCCTGATGCCCCTCTGCAAGCCCGCGCTGGCCACGGTGGCGATCATTTCCTTCATCGGCAGCTGGAACGATTTCCTGGGACCGCTGATCTACCTGAACTCGCCCGATAAGTTCACCGTTGCTCTCGGTCTCAACTTCTTCCAAAACGTTCCCGAATCGGCCGGCATGCCCATGCAGCACCTGCTGATGGCCGCCTCGGTGATGGCGATCCTGCCGTGTCTGGTGCTGTTCTTCTCGTTCCAGCGCTACTTCGTCGAGGGAATCGTTCTGTCGGGAATCAAGGGATGATCCGGTGATTGGGCGAGCGAGCGGGTTCGGTTTGGATCACGAAGATCACGAAACGGCGCGAAAAGGTCGCGAAAAAGGCACGATCTGCGCGCTGCGATCTCGTGGTCGCCGCATCACTTGGGAGTCTACGGGGCCTGCCGACCTGCAGAACGTCGCCCGGCCCGCGCCTGCTGCGTGCCCAGGTCCACCGCGCGGGAAGCACCGGGCCATCGCGCCAGGTTTTCGCGTCGTTTCTGTCCTGGTCCGGAAGGTCTTAGAACGAGATGTCGGGCTGCTGGCGCGCCGGAGGCAGTTCTCCCGGCAGCACCTTGCAGCATCAGCCGGACCAGGACATTTTCGCGTCGTTTCGTGATCTTCGTGGTCCAAACGTAACCCGCTCCGCATAATTTGGGAGGAGAGATATGTCGCGAGCAATCATCACTCGACGGACTCTGTTGCGCTCGATCGGCGTGATGGGCCTGGCCGTGCCGCTGCTCCAGGCCTGTGGCGGGACGCCGGCACCGGCCGCAGCGCCGACGAAGGCGCCCCAGACGGCGGCGACGCAGGCGCCGCAGAGCCAGGCCGCGCCGTCCGGGGGCAAGATCTCCGTCCGGATCGCCGTGCGCACCGAGCCGAATAACGAGTGGCAGACGCACTGGGCGAAGGACTGGGCCTCGAAGCATCCCAACGTCGACGTCAAGATCGAGCAGTTGGCGTACGCCGAGATGGCCCAGAAGCAGCTCGCCGAGCTCGCCACCGGCACGATGCAGGACGTCGTCTACAGTGGGATCAAGTGGTTCCCGTACTCCGCCGCGAAGGGCGTGTTCATGTCGCTCGACGACCTGGTGAAGTCGAACGACCCGGGCATGGACGACTTCATTCCGGCCGCCATCAGCGGCTGCAAGTTCGACGGGAAGCTCTTCGCGCTGCCCTCCGAGCTGCAAACCGGGAACCACACCCACATCGTCTACAACAAAGACATGCTGGCGGCAAAGGGTGTGACTGCCCCGACGGACGATTGGAGCGTCGACGATTTCGTGAAGTTCGCCACGGCCCTGACTGATAAGAGCAAAAAGATCTACGGCACCGACTATTTCCCCGGCACCTACTACGACTTCGCCGCGCTGGCCCGCACCTGGGGCGGCGACGTCCTCTCGGATGATGCCAAGAAGTTCACGATTGCCACCGATCCGAAGGCGGTCCAGGCAGCCCAGTGGGCGGTCGATCTGCGCTCGAAGTACCAGGTGACCCCCACGCACACCGAGGCGAGCAATGTCGGGCAGATGTTCCCGGCGGGTCAGGTAGCGGCATCCACGGTGGGCGTCTACGCCTTCCTCAGTCTGGGCAAGACGGTCGGCGACAAGTTCAAATGGGACGGCGTGCTGTTCCCGAAGGGCACGACCGGCCTGCGCGGCTTCGAGGGCTTCGTCGTGATGTGGTCGGTCTACTCCAAGAGCAAGCAGCCGGAAACGGCCTTCGAGCTGGTCGCGCTCGAGACCTCGAAAGACGTCGGCGTCTGGTCGGTGTTGAATGATGGCTACCAGCCGAGCGCGCGTAAGTCGGTCTGGGCGGATCCGCAGGTGAAGGCGATCAACACGATCTTCCAGCGGACCCTGGATTGGATGACCGACGGCACCGACAAAGGGCCCTTCCCAACGCCCTACAACCTGCGCTTTTCCGAGCTCGAGGACAAGTACGAGAATACCAGCTTCCCGCTGTGGTACGGCGAAACGGCCTTCCAGGATGGCCTGAACAAAGTCCAGCAGGCGTGCGAGGCGATCATGGAGGAGGCAAGGCCGTAATGGCATCCCCGGGCAGGTGATCGGGACGGGTTGCGACCAGGACCGGTGTTTGGCGGTGCGCAGCACCGCCAAACACCGGTCCTGGTCGCAAGTCTAAAAATGGAGGACGCGTGAAAATTGTCGAGATCAAGACCCATATCCTGGAGTCCGCTGGGCGGGAGTACGTCTTCGTTAAGGTGCAGACGGACGAAGGCATCCACGGTTGGGGCGAGGGGACCCTGGAGATGAAGCAGGGTACTGTCGCGGCGGCGGTCAACGATCTGCGCGGCTTTGTCCTGGGTGAGGACCCGACCCGCGTGGACCTCCTCTGGCAGCGCATGTACCGCCAGGGGTTCTGGCGCGGGGGCGTTGCCATCCTGAGCGGGATCAGCGCCATCGAGCAAGCGCTCTGGGACATCACCGGCAAGGCGTATGGCCAGCCCGTGTACAAGCTGCTGGGCGGAGCGGTCCGCGACTACATTCCGTGCTATACGCACTGCGGCGATCCACCGCGCGCGCTGCAATACATGGAGGATGGCTGGCGGGCGTTCAAATTCGGCGTTGGCGGAGGCCGGCGCGCTGGGCCGATCGTCGAGCGCGACCTGGTACGGGAGACCGGACGCCAGGCCGAGGCGTTGCGTCAGGCTGTCGGCGACGAGGTAGAGCTGATGTGCGATGCCCACGGCCGGCTGCGGCCGTCGGTCGCGGTCCGCGTCGGCAAGGCGCTCGAGCCGGTCAACCTGCTGTTCTACGAGGAGCCGGTGCCGCCCGATAACGTCCAGGCGCTCAGGACGGTCCGGGATGCCGGGTTCAGCATGGACCTGGCGACCGGCGAGCGAGCCTTCACCAGGTGGGGCTACCGCGAGCTGATCGAGCATCAATTGGTCGACGTGATCCAGCCCGATATCTGCCACGACGGCGGAATCAAGGAAACGCTGAAGATCGCGGCGATGGCCGAGACCTACAACATCGTGGTCGCACCCCACAATCCGAATGGGCCGGTTGCCACCGCCGCCAGCGTTCACGCGGCCGCCTGCATTCCCAACTTTCTGATCCTGGAATACGCCATGTCGCCCACCCGGGACGCCTGCCAGGCCGGCGACGTGTTCAAGGCAGTCAATGGGCGGATCGAGCTCCCGACGAAGCCGGGCCTGGGGATTGATCTGGATGAAGATTACCTGGCAGGGCATCCTTACCAGGGCGTCAAGCTCTGGCCGTCGCTGCGGCACCCGGATGGGAGCATCGCGGACGTGTAGGGTGGGAGCCAGGAATCAGCAGCCAGGAGTCAGAAGGGGGTCTCGATGTCGCAATCAATAATCGGCCGGCGAAGATTGTTGAAATCACTCGGGATCGGGGTGCTCGCGCTGCCACTGCTGCAGGCGTGTGGCGGGACAGCCGCGCCGAACGCCGCGGCGACGACGGCGCCAGCGACCGCCGCGCCGGCCAAGCAAAGCGCCCAGCCGAGCGCAACCGCGGCGCCGAAGAGTCAGGCGGCGCCGGCCGGTGGGCCGATTGCGATGAGCATCGTCACCTACGCCTCGCCGCAGCGCGAGTGGCAGCGCTACTGGGCCCAGCAGTGGGCCACCAAGTACCCGGACGTCACCCTCAAGATCGAGGAGATGGTCTACGCCGACGCGCCGAAGAAGCAGCTTGCCGAGCTGGCAACCGACACGCTCCAGGACGTGCTCTACAGCGGCATCAAGTGGTTCCCGTACTCCGCGGCGAAGGGGGCCTTCCGGGCGCTCGACGACTATACCAAAGCCA
>DATLRG010000383.1:0-3131 GCA_035534795.1 Chloroflexota bacterium | reverse complement strand
CGTCAGCGCGGTCCGTCCGTCAAGCTGAAGTAGCTCTACGCTGAGGACCCGGGTGACGCCCAGCCATGGGCCGAAGGCGTCTTCGCCGAGGAGCTGAGCCACCGCCACCGCCGTGCGGCAGCGCGGCCACTTGAAACGCCGGACCTCGATCGCCTGGCGGACTGCCATCTCCTCTCTCGGTCAAGATCCTTCGGAAGACCCGCTCCCCGGGGCTGTCGATGAGCGCGTCAAGACAGACGGAGACGGCATCCGGATCGTGCGCCCCGACGTCAGAGCGGTATCCAATCGTCGCGGTCGATCCACTCCTCGGCGTCGCTCGCCTCCCAGATCAGCGCTACCTCTTCGATGACCTGGCGAATCGTTGCGCTAGAGCGGATACGCAGCACGCCCCAGTGGTGCCGGCCAAGCGCGGCGTGTTCGGCAATGTGGACGGGCATGCTCTTGCGATTATTGGTGACGAGCACGTACCGGGTTTCTTCCGCGTGCTTCAGGATGTCCGGATCACTCGTCCCCAATGGTGGCGCGCCATCGTCACCCATCCGAATGATGTCAATCTGGGCATTGTACCGTAGAACTGCAGGCTTGAGTCGTGGCGGCAGATTCTCATCGAGCAAGAAGCGCACTTTCATGCGGACTGCTGGCCCCGTTGCGCCTTCAGAGCTCGCAGCCGCTGAATCAGTGGTGATGGATTAGCCGCCCATCGCTGGTACTCTTCTTCGCTCCAGCGGTCCAGTCGCTCCAGGTACGCCTCGACGTCGGCCCGGTTATGCAAATAATAGGTGATCGTCGCGTGAATCTTCTCGAGGCTCAAGCCCGGAAACTCTTGCGCGATCTGCTCCGGGCCGTAGCCGTCTCGGTAGTACGCCAGAACGTGCTCGATGCCGATACGATGGCCTTTGATCCGAATCACGTCCGGTCCCAGGAAGTCGAAATAGTCTTCGAGCAACATCGACACACCTCGCTGCTGACCCAACCCCTCCGATTATACCGCGCGTACAGGAATGCCGCGCCGCCCCTATCAGGCGGCCGGGCGTTGCTCCGTGTGCCCAAGTCGCTGCACGCGCGCTTAGCCGAGCAGGCGGGGCGCGCGGATGTGCGCATTAACCAGCTCGCGGTGACGCTGCTCGCCGAGGGTCTCGGACGTAAGCAGAGTGGTCTCGTGGCCGACGTCGAGCGCGCCCCGGTCACCTTTTCGCGTCCTTTTCGCGGCGTTTCGTGACGTTCGTGGTCCAAACGGCGCCGGAGATTTCCCGGAGTGCTATAATCAGCCGCAAATGGCGAAGGCCGGAGGATCTGGCAGGGCAGGGAACAGGCACGGTGCAAATGCGGTGACTCGGCCGCCGCGCTCCTCCCCGGTTTCCCCGACACCCAGCACCCAACCGCCGGCCCCCCACCCCGCGGAGGACCGATGAGGCGTCTCGGATACCTGGTAGCGTTCGCTCTCGCACCAATCGTGGCTGGGCTGCTCCTCAGCGCCTGTGCCAACGTCTCGAGCAACATTCCCACTCCCACGCCCATCCCCACGCCGTCCCA
The DNA here is from genome assembly GCA_035534795.1 of Chloroflexota bacterium. Lineage (GTDB taxonomy): Bacteria > Chloroflexota > UBA6077 > FW602-bin22 > CADDYW01 > JAJPKB01. The sequence continues at coordinate 1,598 of DATLRG010000383.1, read as the reverse complement.
CGGTAACCGTGTCGTGGACACGGTCACGCGCGGCACGATCGACCAGCAGGTGAAAGCGCTCGGGCGCGTCGCCGCCGAGCAGCAGGCCATCATGTACTTCCGGCAGGCCGGGCGCCTGTATCACATCTCCGTGGATACGAATCAGAAGGTGAAGAAGGGCGACCTCCTGGCGGAGATGGACGTCTCCGACCTCACCCAGCAGGTGAAGGTCGCCCAGGTCCAGGCGCAGATCGCCCAGTTGCAGGTCGACCAGGCCATGGGAATGACGCTCACTGGCGGTGAGTCGCCCGCGGTCCTCTCGGCACGTGGCTCGGTCGCACAGGCCGAGGCGGATTACGCCTCGGCGCAGGATGCGCTCGACCAGCTCCTGCTCGGCTCGACCAGGGCCGACGTGGACACGGCCAGGGCCACCGTGGCCACCGATCAGCAGAATTTGCTGAAAGGCCAGTCAGCGCTCACCCTCCTCCAGCTGCCGCCGACGCCGGACCAGATCACGGTCCTCCGGGCCAGCGTGGACAAGGCGCAGGCCGCGCTGCAACAGGCCCAGGCGGCCTACGACCGGGTCGCGTTCGAGCCAGACGTCGGCGCTCTCCCGCAGTCGGCCGCGCTGCAGGAAGCCACGTTCGCCTATAACGCCGCCAAGGCCGCGTTCAATCAGGCCACCGCCGACCCGAAGTCCGACGACGTCGCGACCGCGAAGCAGCAGGTCGGGTCCGACCAGAAGCAGCTCGACGCCGACCAGGCGCAGCTCGCCCTGCTCGAACAGGGGCCGACTCAGCAGGACGTCGACGCCGCGCAACAGGACGTCGCCAGCGCCAAGTCCGCGCTCGATAGTGCGCGCGTCAATCTCAGCCAGGCGCTGGGCGATGCCGCCGGCACCAGCGTCGACGTCCAGATCGCCCAGAAGCAGGCCGACGTCGCCAAGCTCCAACTGGCCAGCCTCCAGGACCAGCTCAACCAGTCCCAGCTCCGCGCCCCGTTCGACGGGATCGTCACCGAAACGGACGCCAAGGATGGCGACGATCTCCAGCCCTACGCCCAGGTCCTGGCCCTCTCGAACCCCGCGAAGCTCGTGATCTCCGTCGTGCTCCAGCCGACCGATCTGACGCAGGTGGCCCTCGGCATGCCGGTGACGATCGTCCTCAGCGCCTACCCAACGGCCAAGCTGGAGGGCAAGATCATCACCATGCCGTCGATCGCGACCGGCAATACCGCCGGTCTCTCTGACGCCCTGCGCACCGTCTCCGTGAGCTTCCCGAACCCACCCGGCGTCGTCAGCCTCGGCGACCTCGCGAACGTCACCATCGACGTTCAGCGCAAGGACGGGGTGTTGACGCTGCCCACCGTCGCCATCATCAGCGCCGGCGGCAAGACCTACGTGCGCGTGCTGCGGTCGGACGGCACCACGCAGGAAGTCTACATCCAGCTCGGCATCGCCGACGACACCAACACCGAGATCACCTCGGGTCTGCAAGCGGGCGTGAAGATCATCGAGCCCGCGACGGTGCCGCCCACGCCAATCCCCGCGGGCCCGACCGGCGGCTAAAGCAGGGTCCAGGGTAAAAAGAGCAGGGAAGTGCTGGATTTGCGCAGCAAAT
>DATLRG010000382.1:0-3028 GCA_035534795.1 Chloroflexota bacterium | reverse complement strand
CGCGGCATCACGCAAGCGACCGGGCACGGGCCCACCCCTGGGAGCAGGCTGGTTTGACGGCATTTAGCCGACGTACGCTACGATCATCGCACTTCTCACGGCTCCCTCTCCCGCGTCGAGCGGGAGAGGGCAGGGGTGAGGGATCCTCAGGCCGGCGCGTGCCGCGCCGGCTCCGGCGGAACGGCCAGGCGCTCGCGGGCGGCGGCGAGGAGCAGGCTCTGCTCGGCGGCGGCGATGTGGCGGCGGGTCGGCTCGATGACGTCCGGATTGACCGAGATCGAGTCGACACCCCAGCGCACCAGCGGCTCGACGTATTCGGGATAGACCGAGGGCGCCTGGCCGCAGATCGAGCTGGTGATGCCGAGCCGCCGGCATTCCAGGATGATCGCCCGGATCGCGTCCAGGACCGCTTGATCGCGCTCGTCGTAGAGCGGCGCCACCAGCGGGTTATCGCGATCCACCCCGAGGATCAGCTGGGTCAGGTCGTTCGAGCCGATCGAGACGCCGGTCACGCCCAGCCGCACGTACTCCGGCAGCCAGAAGACGACCGACGGCACCTCGGCCATGATCCATAGCTCAAAATGGCGCTGACCGGTCAGACCGCTTTCGTCGATCAGCTGTTTGCAGGCCTGGAATTCCCAGCCGGTCCGGACGAAGGGGATCATCACTTGCAGGTTGTCGAACTCCGCTCGAACCTCTTTGATCGCCCGCAGCTCGAGCCGGAACAGGTCCGGCTCTTTGACGTAACGATAGCAGCCCCGGAAGCCAAGCATTGGATTCGCTTCCTCGGGCTCGAACTGCTTGCCGCCTTTGAGTCCACGAAACTCGTTGGTGCGGAAGTCCATGGTGCGATAGACAACCGGACGGGGAAAGAACGCGCGGGCGAAGATTTTCAGCTTGTCGGCCAGGCGCGCCACGAACTCGTCACCGCGTCCCTGCTGCAGAAACAGGCGCGGGTGGGCATTATCCAGCGCGGCGAGGAGCATGAACTCGGCCCGGAGCAGGCCCACTCCATCCACCGGCTGGCTCGCGACCTGTTCGGCCAGGTCCGGCTCGGCCAGGTTCACATAAAGTCGCGTTGCCGTCACCGGGGGAGTCGGACGCGGCAGGGCAGGGGGGACGGCCGGCAGAGCGGGCGCCGCTTTTGCCACCGGCTGGACCCCGGCGGCGACCGTGCCTTCGCGGGCGTTGACCGTGACGACCATGCCGTCTCGCAGCAGCTTGGTCGCATCGCGAGTCCCGACGATGCCGGGAATCCCCAGCTCGCGCGAGACGATCGCGGCGTGCGAGGTCATGCCGCCGCTGTCGGTGACGATCGCCGCCGCGCGCCGCATGATCGGCACCCAGTCCGGGGACGTCTGGGTCGTCACCAGAACCTCGCCGGGCTTGAGCTTGGCCTCCTCGTCCGGCGAGAGCAGCACGCGCACCGTTCCGGTTGCCAGACCGGGGCTGGCCCCCAGTCCGCGCACCAGAACCGGACCAGCCGCGCTCGGCGCCGGTTTCTCTACCTTCGGGGCGAGCGTCGTCACCGGACGGGTCTGAACGATAAAGATCTTCCCTTTCTCGATCGCCCATTCGGCGTCTTGCGGCGCCTGGTAATGCGCCTCGTCGCGCTTGCCGAGCTCGGCCAGATGCCGCAGGTCGGCCTCGCCGAGCACCGGGGCCGTCGCCTCGGCTTCGGTCAGGTTCACCCGGACGGTCTCACCGGTGCGCGGATCACGCACGAGCTTGAAGTCCTTGTGGCCGGTCACTTTTTTCAGCAGAGCCAGATTGTCCTTGCTAACCTCGTAGCGATCGGGGGTCACCTCGCCGCTCACGACCACTTCGCCCAGGCCCCAGGCCCCCTCGATCACCATCACGTTGGGATCGTTGGTCGCCGGATCGACGGTGAAAAGAACGCCGGACTTATCGGCGTTGACCATCTTTTCGACGATGACCGCGATGACCTGTTCGCCCGCCAGTCCCTGCTTGATCCGATAGAAAAGCACCCGGGCGCCAAAGAGCGAGGCCCAGCAATCCTTCACCCGGCGGACCAGCTCATCCGGGCCATGAACGTTGAGAAAGCTCTGGAACATCCCGGCGAAAGAGAACTGCGCGGTATCTTCGACCGTCGCCGAGGAGCGGACGGCGACAAACTCACGATCGTGGTGCTCTCGCTCCGAAAGCTCGGCGTAGGCATCGACGATCTCCCGGCACACGTCATCCGGCATCGCGGCGCGGCCTACCAGGCCCTGAAGCGCCTCGGCCACGCTGCGCAGCTGGGTGGAATCGTCGACGTTCAGATGCGCCAGGCGGCTCGCGACCTCGTCAGCGATGCCGCTCGCCTGCGCGAACCGGCGGTAGGCGTCGACGGTGACGACGTAGCCGGGCGGGACCGGCAGACCTGCCTGGACCATCTCGCCCAGGTTCGCTCCCTTGCCCCCGGCGCTTGGAACGTCCGACCGGTTCAACTGATCAAACCAGCGAATGTACGTCATCGCAGCACCCCTCTTTCGCCCAACGTCGGCGCCATTTGTCGTTCCTCCCCGGCAGCAAATATGCCACGGGGGCTGGGGGACGCGCAACGCCCTGACCTAACCCGGATTATTCGCCAGCCCTGGTCGTGGCAGTCCTGTAGCACGGGGCCTTGCTACGGTTCGCCTCGCATGCCATCCTGGTGAATAATCCGCGCTAAAAGGCTCAGTTTTGGACACAAATCGGCGGTGAGGCGATGGGCAGTTTGGGAGCGCTGCCTTCCAGGCGGCGCGGTCTGGCTCGCGCCAGCTAGAAGCTGGCGCTCCCAGTCCCCAGCACCCAATCCCCAAATCCGGTACCATGGTCTCAGCAATGGCGTTCGGGGAGGAGAAGGTCAGCGTGGACCGACGGCCGGTGCGCGCCCACGTGCGCGCGGATTCGGGAGCAGACCTGTCGCGCTTTGCGCTGGCGTTTGGCCAGCACGGCGGCGGCGACCTGCTCTGGCTGGCCTACGTGCCCGCGGGCCTGCGCAACTGGTTCCAACGGTTCGCCGATTCCTGCGAATCTTCGCAGA
>DATLRG010000381.1:0-5159 GCA_035534795.1 Chloroflexota bacterium | reverse complement strand
AGGGTAGCAGCGCCACGAGGAATGGCCCGAGAAAGATCAGGGCCAGCGCCCCGAGGAGGTTGGGGGTGATCCGTGCAACCGCTTCCTTGGTCTCTAACGAGACGCCACGGGTGCGTTCGACCGCCTCGGTCAGCGCCGCCGCGAACGCGCGCACCGTTGGGTAGCGGTCGTCCGGTGCCTTCTCCAGGGCACGCAGGAGGACGTCCTCGACCGGCCCCGGTATGCCGGGGTTCAGCTCCCGCGGCCGAGGCGGCGGGGATTCCTGGTGCTGCAAGATCACCGACTCGGTCGTCTCACCGCTGAACGGCCGCACGCCGGTCAGCAGCTCGAATGCCGTCACCGCCAGGGAATACTGGTCGCTCCGCCCGTCGATGGCTTCTCCGCGGCTTTGCTCGGGCGACATGTAGAGCGGTGTTCCGGCAACGCGCTCCTCGCCTCGCGTCCCCTCCTGGTGACTGATCGCCCGCGTAATGCCAAAGTCGGCCAGCAGTGGCCAATCGGCGCGCCCCATCAGAACGTTCACCGGCTTGATGTCCAGGTGTACCAACCCCTGGTCGTGGGCCGCCTGCAAGGCGTCGGCGACCTGACCGACGAGCCGTGCCGTGCTGACCAGGTCCAGCGGTCCGCTCACCGCCTGCAGCCGGTCCTTCAGCGTCCCGCCGGGCACCAGCCGCATCACGATGTAAACGAGGTCGCCTTCCTCCCCAAAGTGGTGGACCTCCACCAGATTAGGATGGTGCAGGCCCGCCAGGCTCCTCGCTTCGTCGTGGAACCGCTCGCGAAACCCCTCGTCCCGCGCCAGGCGCGGAGCGAGCACCTTCACCGCGACGTCGACGCCAAGCGATCGAGCAGAGGCTCGATACACCGTCGCCATCCCCCCGCGGCCGAGGATCGCCAGGAGCTCGTACTCCCCTTGCAGCAACGTCCGACCGATCAGCCCGTCCACAATCACAACCTCTTCATCGGCTTCGGCACGACGGATGATGGCTTCAATTTTCGTGATCTCGCTGGACACATCAGTAAAGTAAAGCCACGGTGAGGGGTCCACGGCCATGGATCTCCTACCATGGACCAACCGTAGTGTAATCTAAATCGAACCGGCGAATTTGTGGTGGAGAATTGGTTGAGAAATGGCGTTTCCTGAGATATTCGTGGTCGACTCTACCGTGGCGGAAGAATTGGCGAGCGAGAGGCGCAGATGAGGGTCGTGGTACAGAGAGTAAGTCAAGCGCGGGTTCTGGTCGACGGCGTCGAGGTCGGGGCGATCGGCCTGGGCTGGGCAGTTTTGCTCGGCATCGGCCAGGACGACGATGCGGTGACGGCAGCCCGGCTGGTGGATAAGATCGCCTCCCTGCGCGCCTTCGAAGATGCCGGCGGGAAAATGAATCTCTCGGCCGAGGACGTCCGAGCCGAGTTCCTGATCATCTCCCAGTTCACCCTGTACGCGGACCTCGCCCGTGGCCGCCGGCCCAGCTTCATCCGCGCCGCCCCGCCGGCTCGGGCTGAGCCGCTCGTCGAGCGATTCGTGGAACTGCTGCGCGAGCGCGGCTTCCGTGTCGCCACCGGTCGCTTCGGGGCGATGATGGACGTGGAGCTGACCAACCACGGCCCCGTCACCTTCGCACTCTCGACCGACCCATGGGCTTGAAACGTCTCAGTCGTCGTCCCAGCTCACGTCGAAGCGCACCGTGAGCCGGGAGATGTAGTTGTCGGATGCGCCGCTGTCGCCGTGGGCAACGTCGACGACGCTGACCCTGGTCGTGATCGTGTCGGTCTTCAGGTCGGTCGTCACACCGTGGCGAACCGGGATCACTTCATCCACCTGGCCCTCGCGGACCCACTGGTCCACGCGCGCGCCTTCGGAGTCCAGGGCCGAGCGGGTCACGAATCCAACGGCGTGGAGTTGCTCGCCGCTGACGTAATCCTGCACCCACGCGGTGAAGGCGTAGTATCGCGGCGCCGCGGTCGACTCCAGCTTGAGCGCCGACCCAAGGCCACACGCGGCGACCAGGGACCCGGTGGTGGGATCGGTGATCGGATGAATCTCGTCGTAGGGCTCATCGCCGAGACGATACGACGACTCGAAGGAGACGCGCCGAGCCACGGCCGACGCGGCGGCGCGGGGCCGCAGCGACGTAACGCCGCGGCTCGCCGAGCGAACCGAGAGGCGCTCCTCGGACGGTTCGTCATCGTCTTCCTCGTCCACGGTCGGCTCGTCGGCCAGCCTCCCGTTGTTGAGATGACGCACCCGACGGACCGGCACGGCTCCGGTCTGCAGGGTCGCGACTGACTGTCGCGGTCGGCTCGACCGCTCGGGGCTCTCGGACCGCGCTTTTGATGGGAACAAGCCCCCCAACACGCCAGCACTTGGCAGCGAGAGGCCAGCGGTGCGCAGAAGCACGATCGCTCCCAGCGCGAACGCAAGCAGGAAGGCGACGACGGGGCCGAGCCAGGAGCTTTGCCCGGCCGGGGCCGGGGCCGGAGTCGTTCCAGCGCCAGGGGTGGCCACGACCGTTGGATTCGCCTGCCCGCTGGCTGACGACGTCTCATTCGACGCCGCCCCCGTCTCGGTGACGGGCGTCAGCGCCTGAGCCAGCGCCTCGACCGCCGTGCGATCGGTTGGATTCTGCACCGTCCCGTCCTGCGCCTCCCGCAGCGCCTGGTCGACGAGGATGGTCGGAGATCCCAACATTGCCAGACGCTCGCGGGCGACCTCCTGGTTGTGATCTCGCTGGAACAACTGGGCTACCACCGCCACGTAGTCGACGTTGCTGATCTGCTGCGTGGTAGAGGCAGCGAAGGGGCGCGTGACCGCCCAACCGAGTCCCGTCCCCATGAGAAAGGCCAAACCAAGGAGAATCACCGGCCGTCCGACCGGTAGTCGCCCTGCTAGCGGCTGATGCATGCCGTCATCCTCCGATCTGGATGAGCTTGTCGTAGAGGTATCCCTGTTTGCCGTCGTACACCACGTGATACCACCGCGCATCGCCCGGATCGATCGCCTGTCCCTGGGCCGCGCCGTACACCGTGATTTTCGCCCCATCCGGGACAACCGCCACGGCGGTGGACTTGGTGGTTGGTAAGCTTCGCATGATGGCGGGCTGGCGACCGCTGGTATGAATCACGCCCGCCTTCGCCGGCGCCGCCGTCGCTTTCGGAGCCGGCGGCCGAGTCGGCACCGCGGTGGGAGTCGGCGGCGGAGGCACCGCGTTACCTGGAGAACTGGCTGCGCTGGTCGTCGCAGTCGGCTGTTCCGCCGGGGCTGGTGTCACCGTGTTGATCGGCGCAGCCGCCGGCAGAGACGTAGCGGCGGACGGCGTCACGGGAGGCGGCACGGCCGTGGGCGACGCCTCCGACTCACTCTGCGGCTGGCCTTGAGATTGGCTCTGAGACTGACTCGGCGACGACGCGTCGCTGCCTGGTCCGGCCACCAGCGCCTCGGCAAACTGGTGCAACTGATCGGACTCCTGCTGGCTCACGCCATCCTTGGAATGGGCCAACTGATCTGCCACGGCCAGAACGGCCACGGAGGGATTGCTATAGCCGAGCGCGACCAGGCGGTCCCGGACGCTCGCCAGCGGCACCCCCTGAGCGTACAGGTCGCTCACGAGGAGCAGGTAGTGCTGCTGAACGTTGGCCGATTGATTGGACAGGCGGTTGCTCATGCCCAGGGCCAGCCCGAAGACCAGCCCTACCGTCAGGATAACCAGCGCCGTCGGCGGCTTCCAGCGCTCTGTCCCGTACTGCGCCGAACGAAGCCGATTACGTCGTCGTGTCGTCGTTCTCATGCACCGTGCTCCGTGAAGAGTTACTGACCCGTAGCTGAGGGCGAGACGACCGGGCGCCGGTCATTCTAGTACAGGGCTCGGGCCAGTGATATGCGGGTCGCGTTAAAATCCCCACGTTGTTAAAAAACTCCAATGATTCATTCGAGCTTCGTGGTACAATCGGCACGTTATCACGTCCGCGGAGTTGCGTTGCATGGTCAGAGACTACGAAACACCCACCATCCCAGCATCCTGGCAAACCTTCGCGCGAGACTGGGCCGACCGACTCGGCCTCGCCGAAAAGCAAGTGACCCTGATCTGTTCCCCGGATCGCTACGGAATCGCCATCGTCCTTCGCTTGATTCGCGACGACGGCGTCGAACGTATCGCGACGCGCCGCGCATCGGATGCCGACGACGCGGCGGAGCGTCGTCGCGCCTTCCTCGCAGCACTCCAGATCGGCGATTTCAAGACAATCGAAATCGACGTCGCCGGCTACTTCGTCGGGGAAGGGCTCGTGCCGTGCGGGCTGTGCGGAAACGCGCCAGAGCACGAGGAGTGGCAGCACGCCGTCCTGCGCGAGCTGCTCCGGATCGCCGCCCCGGCCCCCGACGTCGACGACTCGCTCACGCCGGAAGACGCCGACGACGCCGAGCTGGACGCGCTAAATCGTCAGGTCGCCGAACGATTCTCAAGCCGCTGACCTGTGTCAGACACGCTCTACTACTTCGTCACGCGGGAAATGATGGATGGTGTGCGTGAGAAATTGGCCCACAGGGCCAATTTCTCACGCACACCATCCATCATTTCCCGCGTGACGAAACACTACGCGACCGGTCGTGGTCCGACGAACAGGTTGTAGAGGAGAATCAACAGGGCAACGACGAGAAGAACGTTAATCACCGGACCAATCCCACCGATCAGCAGGCCCCACAACCAGACAATCAAGACGATCGCCAGAATGACCCACAGAATTTGGGCTAAGCTCATCGCACTGCCTCCCTCCTTCCGCGACAAATGACCGGGCGGGACGTGATGGCATCGCCAGGTAGGAGAGTTGGCCTCCGGCCAACTCTCCTACCTGGCGATGCCATCACGTCCCGCCTGACGCGCCACTACGTTGTGCTTGCAATCCCTCGTCGCTGCCTTGATGGACCTTAACTTTTTAATCGGGTATGGAGTCGCTGCCTTGAAAGGCAGGCGAAGGGGCGAGGGGGACTAAAGTCCCGGGATGCCCGGCACCCCCGTCCTGGGGACTTTAGTCCCGCGTCCCTTCGCCTGGCTTTTAAGCCAGCGACGTCCCTCACGCTCGCCTGGCGCGATACCCGATTAAATTGTTAACCTCCATCAAGGCAGGCGAAGGGACGCGGGGACTGAAGCCCCCGGACCCGT
>DATLRG010000380.1:0-6845 GCA_035534795.1 Chloroflexota bacterium | reverse complement strand
GGCCGGCAGGACACGAAGTGGCGAGAAATCGCTCGCCAGCACCGTTACACGGCGAGCGTGACGATGAGGGTCGAAGTTTTGACGCCGCCGCCCGGCGAGTCCGCTGGCCTGGCGAAGAATTCTGTGTAGATCATGCTTCGGATTCGGCAGGTCTTCGAGACCCGCAACTGGCGGCATGTCGAGTGCCTGCTTTCCCTCCGGGTTTCCGGCTGCCCCCCTGACCGCTTGCTCGTCGAAAAGGAGCCACGCCTCTTGCATCCGGACCGGGACGACGCAGACCGCGGGCGGAGTTGCACAGGAAAGACTTGCACCTTCCAGCTGCTGCAAGATTTCGGCGCGGCGGGACTGGTATCCCAGCCTCTCCGCATCGCGGTGAACGAACAACAAGTCGCATGGATAGAGGTCCAGGCTTACCACGATCCGCTGCTCGAGCGTCCGCGGCCGTTCGCGTAACCGTCCAAGATCCGCCCACGTGGGCTGGATCGCGGACTGGACACCGTGCTCCAGCAATAGCCAGGTCAGAATAGGAATCAGCGCCTGGTCCGAGCTGCCGTCGCCGAGGAGGGTGTAGCGGAGGTCCGTCACCGTCCGAGGCCCGGGAGCGCGAGCTGGAGGTCCTGGCGATCGATCACACGCACTCGCCGCGGCTTCGTCGGTCGCCCAGCCCCTGGTCCAGTCTCGTGCTCCGTGTCCACGCCGTCCGGTACCGCTGGAGTGAGGTACACGAGGAGTTTTCCACGCGCCACGGCGCCTTCAGACTCGGGCGAGCGATCCCGCCACGTCGCCGGAAGACCGCTGATGCGGACCCGCTTGAATCGCAGTTGCCCTTGCACCGTTTCCTTCAGCTCCGCGACGACGAGGCTATCATCGGGGACGAGCGCTACCACGGGTGGCGAGTGGGTATTCACGATGACCTGACGCAGCGGATTGTCGGGACCAACCGGTTCGAAAGCATCGGTCGCGATATCCTGAAGAAGGCGGAGCATCGCCGGGATCCGCTCCGGATGAATTCCGTTCTCAGGTTCTTCAAAGCAGAGAAGACCGTGAGACTCCGGCTCCAGCTCCAGCACGGAAAGAGCGAGAAACCTGAGCGTTCCATCCGAGAGAGCGCGCGCGGGGTAGGACGTTCCTGCCCCGTCACGCACGTGCAAGGTCAGCAGCTCCCGTCGCTCGTCCCGGTCCACCCAGACGTCGCGGACATCGTCGATCAGCTCCGCTAAGCGACCCGCGATCTGGCCATAGACCTGAGCTTCGGCCTCGTCGGGTGATGCCCCGTTTCTTGGCCGCTGTCGGCTAAGCTGGGCCAGATGGTACAAAGTGGCCGGCAGGTGTGATCCATCGATGCCGAGCTTGGTGGGAGCATTGAAATCGTCAGGCTGGCGAAGCGACGATGGCTCGAGCTGGATCAGTCGCCACGACTGCATCTCCCGGCGCGCCAGCAGGGCGGTCGGACTCTCCGCCGCATTCGCGACCGAGAGCACGGTTCGTGGTAGATTAGCGGCTGACCTGGATAGTGGTCGGCCGCTACTACCCCCGTCCTGGTGGAGTTTGATGACGCGGCTCGCGCCATCGCCCTCGGTCGAAATGAAATAGGGCACTCTCCGTTGGCCCTTGACGACCGACGTGCGCCAGCGTGTTGCGTTGTTTGGAAACAGCAGCGCCTTACTGGCGTCTCGTTGGGTGACGTGGGTCAACTCCTCTTTCAAGAGTTGCAGTGAACCGAGTGAACGGGTGCTATCATCAGCTCGCGGGGCGAGGATCAAGCTGTAGCGGAGAAACGTGATCGTCGCCGCGGCGTCCTGTCCGAGGTCGTCGACCCCCGTCGCCGGGACGATCATCTCCGCGTCGAACTCCATCCGGTCGGCATGATGATCGCCCACGCGGTGAAACAGGCTCTTGACGTCCGTGGTCCGACCACCTTCGTCACGAACGGACAGCGCAGCGTCGATCAGAGGCCGGTCCGCCAGGGCACTAAGGAACCGGATGGCATCGAACAGATTCGACTTTCCAACTCCGTTGGCACCGGCGATACAGGTGAATGGCCCAAAACGCACGTCGACGTCGACTAAGTTTTTGAATCCCGAGATCTTCAGTCTGGTCAGCACCGGGTCCCCTTCCACCCGCCGCGGCGCTTCCACGCCGCCCCCGTCGATCTCTATCGACGGCTGCTAGACTCCCTGGTCATTAGTGGATTCCATGCCTCATGGTACACCGTCGGCGCTGTCGGCGCCACAGGGGCCATTCAGCAGACAGGAAGCTATCTGGGGCGATAGAAAGCGGAAGAGTGCGCGCCCGACGGGACAATGCAGGCGAGCCAGGCGCCTGGCCGCCACGAGCGCTTTCCACGACTGGCGTCACTCACGCATAGCTGATCCCATACCACAACGTTGGCAAGGGCAGCGCCGCGCCGAGCGCTGCCGCGAGCGCGGGCGAGCCCGCGGGCACGGTGGGCTCACCGCCCGGCACGCCGAACAGGTACTGGGCCAGCGTGGCCAGATCGGCGATCTGAACGCTCTCCGCGCCGTGGTGAATCGCGAAGCCGCCCAGCGCGCTCCCCGGCCGCTCGTCCATTGCGAAGCGTAGCTCCCGCGCGAGCTTCAGTCCGAGGCGCTCGGCCAGGAGCGGGCGGCAGCGCTCCATCAACTGGCAGAAGTTGATCACCCGGACCGTGCCCCAGGTGTCGGTGAGTGTGCCGGCGATTCCCAGGCCAGACAAGCGTTGCCGGAGCAGCGGATCGCTGGGCTGGACGTAGATCGTCAGGCGCTGCGCGGCGTAGTGATCGAGGAGCCACGGCAAGGCGGCGACGATCACCGCGCGATCGCCGGCGTGTTCGACGACGCGCGCCCGCGCTTCCCGGCCGGCGTCGCGGCGCAACGCCGACGGCGGGTTGACGAACACGTAGGCCAGCAGCGCACCCCCGCGGAAGACGCCCCAGAAGTCCGTGCCCCGCGCCATCGCCGACTTGCTCTGCAAGGCCAGCTCCCACTCCTCCAGCGGCCGCAGGAAGCGCACCGGCTCCAGGCGGTAGAGCGCGCTCAGCTCGGCCGCCCGGTCGACGTCGACCGGCGCGACCTCCACCGGCTCCGCGGTGGCGCGCACGCGCTCGACGTTCTCCGGCGTGATCGTGAAGTCCAGGTCGGTGCCGACGCGCCGACAGCCGACGCGCGTGTAGAGACCCCGCCCGCCGGAGATCAGCATGACGTCCACGCCGTCGGCCGCGGCCTTGTCGCAGCAGTCCTGAAACGCCAGCGAGGCGAAGCCGCGCCCGCGGTACTCCGCGAAGGTGGCGACGCCGCCGACGCACGTGACCTTGACCTGACAGCCGGCCAGCGAGGCCGGGTGATAAGCCATCCCGGCGTGGCTGACGACCTTCCCGTCCTCGGCGACGACGCGCAGATTGGCGCGGTTGCCTTCGTTCACCACCCAGGACCCACTATGTTCGCGGCTCCGGGACGAGTGAAAGGCGGCCGCGAGCAGGTCGTACAACTGCTCGAACTCGTCCGCGCGCAGCGGACGCGGTCCATCAGCCATTCGATCTAGACCTCCAGGAGAGATTTAGCCAAGGAGCGAGAGGATCGAGCGTGGGTCGATCCTCTCGCTCCTTGGCCAATCTGGAGCATGAGCTACCCGGATCACACCGGTCGCGAGAGCGCGCGCAGGTCGCCGTCGTCAAGCCCGAAATACTCGAAGATCACGATACCCTGGGCGCCCTGCGCGAGCACGCCACGCACCTGCTCCAGCAGCATCGTGGTCGACATCGCCGGGCGATTCCAGAGACCCTCCCACAGGGGAACGCCGGAGCCGGCCAGCGCCGCCGCGTGGTTGCGCGCGCGCTTGACCGCCATCTTGGCGTTCATCGTATAGTTCATCGGAAAGATGTAATCGACCAGTCGGCGCCTGGCCCAGTCCTCCCAGTCCTGTCCGATGTCGACGACGCAGGCCGGATATTCTGGGAAGACCGCGGCCGAGACTTCCATGTTATTGGCCTTCGCGCTCAAGTGAAGCCGCTCGACGAAGCGCGTGACGTTCGCCGTCCGCCAATCTACCCAGGCCGCCCAGTCGCGAGTCGCCTGATCGAGCGACGGCTCGGCGCCAGTCTCCTGCTTGAAGGTCTCTCGACAATACGCGCAGAAGCAGGCGTGCTGTCCGTTCGCGGGGTGGTTGTAGCGGATGTAGTCGAGGTGGACGCCGTCGATGTCGAAGCGAGTCAGCAGCTCCTGGTACATCGCGAACTCGTAATCCTGGACCTCGGGTCGCGACGTGCAGGCCCAGCGAATCTTGTGGATCCCGGCGATGAGCTCCGCGCCATTCGAATCCCGTGCCACGTACTCCGGGTGCTCGGCGAGGAGCCGCGAGCCCGCTCCCTCCGGAAAGACACAACACCAGGCGTGGACTTTCAGCCCAACCCGCCGCGCCTCCTCCGCGAGCACCTGAAGAGGATCCCAGTCCTTGAACTCGGGGCGAACGTTCGCGGTCGTCCCGTGATAGTCCAGGTACCCATCGGGGTTTTTGATGCAGGGGATGACCAGGTCGAAGCCGGCCTCGCTCAGCCGTCGGGCTACCCGACGGACCGCGTCCGGCCCTTCCTTCGGAAGATGGTGGATCCAGGCTGCCTTTGCGATGTTGCTCATGACCTACCTCCAACGTGATAAAGTAATGCCACGGTGAGACCTGCATCGATCGGCTGAATTTGCTGCGCAAATCCAGCCGATCGATGCAGGTCTCACCGTAGACCAGTGATAGGTTCGAGGGAGAAGGGTGCCCGCGCGATCAAGGTTCTCCCCTGGAGAAAGTGGCCCGGGGGAAGCTGCTGAAGCCGCTCCTAACGCCGGCTTCCGTGCATCGAGACCCCCATGTCGTAACTCTCCGGGCCGCAAAAGACAACACTCCCGCGGCCGCCGAGCGGCCAAACCGCGGTCGCCGCGCGGACGGTCGACGGACTCGACCAGAGGCTACTCGATCTCCGTTTGCAGCTCCCGGATCAGCCGGTCGGCGAGGCCGAACGAGCGCCCGGGACGACCCGCGCGCAGGCGGATCGAGTTGAGATCGGCGTAGGCGTGCTCGAAGTGCTCGATCGCCGCGCGCGCCTCGGCTGCCTGGTGGTCCGCCTGGAAGCGGCTGTAAGCCAGCGCGCCGCGCGCGAAGTGGGTCAGGCCGTTCGCTCGCCGACCGGCCAGGTCGAAGGCGCGCTCCTCGTCGACGATACGCTCGACATAATCTCCGTCGACCTCGCGTCCTGCCCGCGCCAGCGCCGCCCGCGCCTGCCGCAGGTCGGCGAGCGACTGCTCCAGGCCCTCCAGGTACCGGGCAGTCACCGCGGGCCGGTCCAGCGGGGGCGTCCAGAAGGCGGCGACCGGGTGGGTGAAGTCGCAGGCGCTGATCACGCGCTTCAGGGCCCGCTCGCGGTGCTGGAAATACTCCACCATCACCTCGGCGCCGTAGTACGTGCGCGCGTGGTCGGCCAGGACCGCGCTCAGGTCGACGTCGACGTTCCAGAGCGCCCGCGACTGTAGAATCGCCGAGGTCGGCGGCGAGAGCCAGGGGTGGGTGAAGGGCGTGAGCAGCGGCTCGATCAGTCCGATGCCCAGGCGCTGGTAGTAGCGCACGTCGCCGCCAATCGTCTCGACCAGCGACGGCATCATGTGATTGAAGACGACCTGGTCCGGATAGTACTCGAAGACCTCGGCCTGCGCCGGATCGAATACCCTGACCAGGTCCTCCAGCCACTGCGCGTGCTGACGGTTCTTCGCGCAGCCCGGGTCGTCGAGCGCGTGCGCGTAGCAGCGCTCGCGCGGCGCGAACATGAGCACGACGCCCGGGTCCGGCTCGACCTTCCGCGGCGGCGCGATCGTCTCGTGGTAGGCGATGTGGACCAGCTTGGCCGACGGCTTCACGTCGCGCACCGCCTGGGCCATCGCGTTCATCGTGATCAGGTTTTGCTCCGACGACGAGTAGCCCCGGCAGTCCGGGCAGGCGCACCAGGTGGAGACGTCCTCGGCGGTGTCGTCGGCCCAGACGTTGTAGACCTGGGCCTCGGGCATCTCGCGCACGTACCGGCGCACCCGCTCCTGGAGATATTCCATTGCCGGCCGCGAGGAAGGACAGAAGTTGACGTCGTTCGAGCGCCGGCCGTCGACCAGCCGGAACCAGTCGGGGTGCGTCGCGAACAGATCGCGCGGCACGAAGTGCGGCAGGTAGTGGCCGCCGAGCTCGAGGGTGATGCCCCGCTTTTGCAGCTCGGGCCAGAGCACGTCGCGATTCTGGACCCACCAGCCGTCATCGAACTGGGTGTGATGAAAGACCCAGTTCAGCCGCTGCTTGCCACAGAAGTCGATCCAGCCGCGCGCGTGGGCAACGTCGCCGGAGAAGGTCATGCCACGGCGCGCGAACGATGGCACGTCCAACTGGTCGTAGCCCGCGGTCTCGAGGGTGCGCCGCGGCACGACCTCGTGGCTGGCGCCGGGGAACGGGAATCGCACGCCCAGACTTTCGAGGTAGGCGTAGACCCCGTGCAGGACGCCCCGCGCTTCCGCGGACGCCACCTCCAGCCCATCGGCGACGCTCCGCAAGCGGAAAGCGTCACCCGGCCCGATCGACGGGTCGACGCGCAGGTAAAGGTTCGGCCCCGGTCCCGCCGCGCCGCGACTGGCGGCCTCGCCGGTCAACCGGCCGGCGTAGGCCGCCAGCTCCTCCGCGGCAAACCGTAGCACCACGTCCTCCGGCCCCTGGACCACGATGGTCGTCGACATACTTCTGCCCTCCCTGGTTTGATCTTAGAAACGCTGGCAAGACCTGAGTTTCAGCGCGCTCCGCACGCTGAAACTCAGGTCTTGATCGGAACGCTC
>DATLRG010000379.1:0-9392 GCA_035534795.1 Chloroflexota bacterium | reverse complement strand
GACGGCGCGGGGGTCTGGGGTTTAGAAATTACCTCAAAACCGTGGTTTGAGCGCCCTGCGGGCGCTCAAACCACGGTTTTGAGGTAATTTCTCTCTTACGGTCGTCGTCGCCGGATGCCGCCGCTGGCGGTCGAGCGCAGCGCGAGGCGCTCGTTCTCGGGGGTCCACTCCCAGATGTTGCGCCAGTACGGCCGCGAGTACTCCCGGCCCTCCGGCAGGAACCCGGGGACTTGCTGGAACACCGCGTTCCAGACGGTCTGGTCGGCGCGCACCTTCACCGACGCCGCGGGTGGCTCGAACATGTGGAGCAGCTCGCGGATCAGTTGCCGCAGCGTTCCCAGGTGCGGCTCGTCGCCGGTGGTCCCGGCGTCACGGATGGTGATGACGCCGTCGACTTTCGTGTGCCACTCGAGGAAACCGGTGATCCCGCTGGTGTGCTCGCGCGGATCGTAGTGAGCGACCACCAGCATCTCGTTACGTTGGACCGCGTCCTCGTACCGCTTGCGCTGCGCTCGGCCTTCGGGGTTGGCGAGGGTGATGCGGATGTCGCGTCGGATCGTGTCGACGTCCGACGGGACCGCCAGCCGGAGCTGGTAGCCTGCCTCTTGCATCGCTCCCCCTCCCCCAGGAAAAATATTCCGATCACTGCACCGCGCCCGGCCGGGACGGGTACCACACCGCGCACCAGCCGGCGGTGAAAGCCCAGGAGCCATTCGACGCCCACGCGGCGATCCAAAGCACGCAAATATCCGCTCGCAGCACAAAAATGCCTGAGAACTCCTGCCCTAGTGTAGCGTACCCCGGGGGGAATGGCAAGGCCGCGCTGCAGACAGGTTCGCCCACGATTCCGGCCCGCCCGCCGGTACGCTATAATGTGGGCAGGTCCGTCCACGGAGATATTTTCCGGCGATACTTTCCAGGCGAGCGCCGCCCACACCCGACCCCACGCGTTCGGCCTGGCTGGAGGATAGGTGAGAGATGAGCGGTGAGCGAACGCAGCAGAATCCATTCGGGGCTCGGGGCCGCCTTGCCGGCGCGCCGGGATCCCCGTCCTACTACCGGTTGGCCGCGCTGGCCGCGCAACCTGGCGTCGACCTCGCCCGGCTGCCCCATACCGTCAAGATTCTTCTCGAAAACCTGCTGCGCCACTGCGACGGCCGGCACGTGACCGAGGAGGACGTGCTGGCGCTGGCGCGTTGGAGTCCGGGGCAAGCGGACGTACGGTCGGTGTCCTTCTGGCCGGCGCGCGTCCTCCTCCAGGACTTCACCGGCGTCCCGGCCGTGGTCGATCTGGCGGCGATGCGCGCGGCGGCGGCCCGGGCCGGCGGGGACCCGAACCGGGTGAACCCGCTGGTGCCGGCCGATCTCGTGATCGATCACTCCGTCCAGGTGGACCAGTTTGGCTCGCAACTGGCCTTTCGCTTCAACGTCGAGCGCGAGTACGAGCGGAATGGGGAGCGCTACGCGCTCCTCCGCTGGGCGCAGCAGGCGTTCGACAGCCTCCGGGTCGTTCCGCCGGGTACGGGCATCTGCCACCAGGTGAACCTCGAATACCTCGCCAGCGTGGTGCAAGCGCGGCCGGTCGACGGGGAGGTCATCGCCTTCCCGGATACCCTCGTCGGTACCGACTCGCATACGACGATGATCAACGGCCTGGGCGTGCTCGGCTGGGGCGTCGGCGGCATCGAGGCCGAGGCGGCGCTGCTGGGCCAGCCGTTAGAATTGCTGACGCCGATCGTCGTCGGCTTCCGCTTCCACGGCAAGCTCCCCGAAGGTGCCACGGCGACCGACCTGGTGCTGACCGTGACCGAAATCTTGCGAAAGAAGGGTGTTGTCAACAAGTTTGTCGAGTTCACCGGCCCCGGCCTGAGCCAGCTTGGCCTGGCCGACCGCGCGACCCTCGCCAACATGTCGCCCGAGTATGGCGCCACCTCGGGGCTCTTCCCGGTCGATGCCGAGACGCTCCGCTACCTGCGCCTGACCGGTCGGGACGAGAAGCTGGTCGACCTGGTCGAGCGCTATACCAAAGAGCAGGGCCTCTTCCGCACCGACAATAGCGTCGAGCCGGTCTTCAACGAATTGGTCGAGCTGGACCTGGCGACGGTTGAGCCGAGCGTGGCTGGTCCGAAGCGACCCCAGGACCGTGTGTCGATTACCGCGGTCAAGCAGAGTTTTGCGAAAGCGTTTCCAGAACGGACCGCTGCGGACCGATCCGTCGAGATCGAGCTGGGGTCGGAGCGCGTGCGTCTGGGCGACGGCGCGGTGGTGATCGCCGCGATCACCAGTTGTACCAACACCTCGAATCCGACCGTGATGGTCGGCGCCGGCCTGCTGGCGAAGCGTGCGGTCGAGCGTGGGCTGCGGGTACCACCCTCGGTGAAGACGAGCCTCGCGCCCGGCTCGAAGGTTGTCACGGATTACCTGGAACGGGCCGGTCTCTTGCCGTACCTCGAGGCGCTGGGCTTCCACCTGGTCGGCTACGGCTGCACGACCTGCATCGGCAACAGCGGTCCGTTGGCGCCGCCGGTCGCGCAGGCGGTGAAGGAGAATGACTTCGCCGTGGCGGCCGTGCTGAGCGGCAACCGCAACTTCGAGGCGCGGATTCATCCCCAGGTACGCGCGTCCTACCTGGCCTCGCCGCCGCTGGTCGTCGCCTACGGCCTGGCCGGCACCGTCGAGATCGACCTGGCGCACGACCCGCTCGGCCAGGACCCGAACGGCGAGCCGGTCTACCTGCGCGACATCTGGCCGTCGACAGAAGAGGTGCGTGATACGGTCGCCGAGTCGCTCACGCCGGAGATGTTCCAGCGGGAGTACGGTCACGTCTTCGACGGCGACGAGCGTTGGCGGCTGCTGCCGGTGCCGGAGGGGAACCTCTACGCGTGGGACTCGGCCTCGACGTATGTCCAGGAGCCGCCCTTCTTCCAGGAACCGGGGGCAGGGGCGCGGGCGCTGGCCGACGTGCGCGGCGCGCGGGTGCTGGCGGTGCTGGGCGATTCGGTAACCACCGACCACATCTCGCCGGCCGGCTCGATCTCCCTGGACAGCCCGGCCGGGCAATACCTGATCGAGCACGGCGTCTCACAGCGCGAGTTCAACAGCTACGGCTCCCGCCGTGGCAACCACGAAGTGATGATCCGTGGCACCTTCGCCAACGTGCGGCTGCGCAACCAGCTCACGCCGGGCCGTGAGGGCGACTGGACGGTCTACCTGCCATCGGGCGAGAATGTCCGCATCTACGACGCGGCGACTCGCTACGCCGAGGAGAAGACACCGCTGCTGGTGATCGCCGGCAAGGAGTACGGCTCGGGCAGCTCGCGCGACTGGGCCGCGAAGGGGCCGGCGCTGCTCGGGGTGAAGGCCGCCATCGCCGAGAGCTACGAGCGGATCCACCGTAGCAACCTGATCTTCATGGGTGTGTTGCCGCTGCAGTTCCGGCCCGGTGAGAACCTGAGCACCCACGGCCTCGACGGTCGTGAAGTCTACGACGTGCTCGGCATCGGCGAGGGTCTCGCGCCCGGCAAGGAGCTGACCGTCCGCGCCGTTCGTCCGAACGGCACCGAGGTGCGCTTCCCGGTGATCGCCCGCATCGACACGACGCTCGAGATCAGCTACTTCCAGCACGGCGGAATTCTGCCGGCGGTGCTGGAGGACCTGCTCGAAAATGTCTCTGATGACCGAGATCTTTCGTAGCGCCGATTGGCGCTCGCTGCAATCGCTGCCGACGCTGACCAGGCAAGACCGCGAGACCCTCGAGCGCATCCTCTGGCTCGCTCCGGACGTGGCGCTGGCGACGGCGGCCGCGGTCGTCCGATCGCACCTGCCAGAGCTACACGACGCACTGTTTCCGGCGCGCCAGTGGCCGGAGGTGTCGCAGCTCGCGCGGGCGCTGGTCTACCTGGGTCTGGCGATGTCGGCGCCCGGCCAGGGCAAGATTTTGCCGTTGCTCTCGAAAGACGACTTGCGCCAGGCCGATCGCCAGGTCTCGGTGCGGCTCGCCCAGTGGGGCCGCGCGGCGCTCATCGGCGTGCAGGAAGTGGTCGAATCGGATGCGATTCCGGACCCGGAGCTGCGGGCGCTGCTCGACGTTCTGATCGAGCGGATCAGCGCTCGCTCGCCGCGGGACCCGCGCTGGCTGCGTGCGGTTGCCTACGGCGCAGCCGGTACCTTCTATGCCACGCTCGCGCACGCCTGCGCCGCGCAGTTCGGGAACGTGATGGATCTCGACGCCGCGAGCGCGCAGCTCGAGCGGGTTGTCCGAACGCGGGATCTCCTGTCGGATGCGCTGGCGACCGACGACCTGCCGCGGCCGTTCGCTCCGGCGAAGCAACGCGACTTTGTCGACCGGTTGCGTCGATTCGGTTGGCAGGAGTACACCGCGAGTACCGGGAGAACGTTGCGAGAGATCGCGGCCGAGGCTGCTCGGCACGGCCTGCAGGCGGGGACCGCCTTCGCGCTGACCGACGAATGGGACAGGGACGGCGCGAGCCTCGCGACGACCGGGCAGCGCTATTTCATCCGCCCATCGCTGCTACCCGATTCGGAAGGACTGGCGCTCTGGGCCCAGGAAGAGCGACTGAAGCCCTTGCAGAAAATGCTGGCCGGCGATCCCCACGAGACGGGACTGCGCCTCTGCCTGGGTTCGGTCGAGCTCTTCCTCGAGTTCATCGTCCGCACCCAGCGGTTCGACTTCCTGGCCGGCCAGTGGACCCGCACCGCCAACCGCTTCGCTGGCCTGCAAACGCGCTTCGGCGCGGTATCGACCAGTGGGTACGCGATCACGCTCTTCCCCGGCGCGCGGCTGGACGACCAGGTGGGGGTCTGTCCGGTGATCGACGTGATGCGTGAGCGGTAACGACGGCTTCGAGGGCGAATGTCGCGGATAGCCGCGAGGTACGTTTGGACCACGAAAGCACGAAACGGCGCGAAAAGATCACGAAAAAGGAACGGACTCCGCCCGTCGGGTAGCACGCCGGCGAGTTGGCTCGGTGCCGCATCACGGTTCACGGTGGTGCTACGGCCGTCGGCCTCGGACCCTTTTCGCGTCGTTTCGCCTTCTTGGTCCAAACTATCCTCACCCGTTACGATGACAACCGTACCGGACGTCCTTCCGCCGCCGCTCGCTCGATGGCGAAGCACGCCTCGTGGGTGTTGATGGCATCTTCCAGGTTGGCGTGCGATTCGACGTCGTCGCGGATGCACGCGATCAGGTGGTCGATTTCTCCCTGGAACGGGTGGTGCGCGACGTCGCCGCTGCTGGGCAAGACCGTCGGGATCGTCGCGTAATCGGTCTGACCGGCCATGAGCTCGGAATAGACCTGGTTGTTGCGGATGGTGCCCCGGTCGCCGAGCAGCTCGACGTTGAAAATGTACGGAGTCCGGCACTCCGAGCTTGCCGAGATCTTCCCCATGGCGCCGTTGGCAAAGCGCACGATCGCCAGCGTGTTGGACGGGACCGGGTAGCTTCGATCCACCGCGGCATTGTACGCCGAGACCTCGACGATGTCCGAGCCGACGAAGTAGCGCGCGGCGTCCACGGCGTGGCAGCCGCCGCCCAGCAAGGTGCTGATCGTGGGGACGCGACGGGCGCGGTTGGGCAGCGCGCCGTAATTGATCGTCCGCCCGTGCCAGTAGTCGACCTCGGCCATGAAGATTTGTCCGAGCGCACCATTAGCGAGCAGCGACTTGATCGTGTTGAACAGCGGGTTCCACCGCAGGACGAAGCCGACCACCGTCTTGACGCGCGCCTCCTGGACGGCCTCGCGCATGGGCTGCAGATCTTCCGGCGTCAGCGCGACCGGTTTCTCGATCAAGAGATGCTTGCCAGCCTGGGCGCCAAGGATCGTCTCACGCGCGTGCCGCTCGGGCGGCGTGCAGAGGGCCACCACGTCGACGCGCGGGTCGGCGAGCAGACGATCGTAATCGTCGTAGACGTCGCAGGTCAGTCCCAGTTGGTCGCGCTTCGCCCGCGCACCCTCGATCGTTCTGCTGCCAATCGCCACGACCTCGGCGTAGGGGTTGCGTCCGAACGCCCGAATGTGTTCGGTGGAGACCCAGCCCGCTCCCTGAATGGCCACGCCCAGCTTTCCGTCGACCACGATTCCTCCTCATCAGACCGGGGCACGTGATAGCCCCACTGATCGCTGCTCAGAAGCGTAAAACGCAACGCGCAAAACGGGGCCGCACGTGGTGCCCCGGTGCGGCGAGATGGTGGCCGCTTGCGTTTTGCGCATTGCTCGGTATTATACATGGCGCGTGGCCCGGGTCACGAGCGTGATTACGGTGTCGCTTGTTCAACGATGCTTTTTCAGAGTAATATGAGGGAAGCCCGGCGACTCCCACCTCCCGGCCGGGAGGGGGGCGCTGGAACACCTATCGGTCGATGGCGCGCAGCCTGGGCTGGGTGCGCCGGACCGGGTGCGGCGGAATCAGGTTGGGCAGCGCGAAGAAGGCGGCGCGCGCGGCAGCGGCGTCGAAGAGCGCGCCTCGGACTCAGTGGGAGCGACGAAGCTGGACCGAACAGTCGATCGCGGTGCAGCCGCCAACGGCGACGCCGGCTTTGCCGCTGCCTACAGCGCGCATCGCACGGCGATTTACACCTACGTGCGTCGTCTGATGGCCAATGACGCGGATGCCGAGGATCTGACGGTCATCGCCTTTGAGAAGGCACTGCGCGCCTGGGAGCGCCGGCCGCCCGACGCGGAGATGCGCCCCTGGCTCTTTCGCATCGCCACCAACGCCTGCCTGGACGAGCTGCGGCGCCGCCAGCGTTTCCAGTGGCAGCCCTGGAGCGTGTTCACCGGCCTGTTTCACCCCAGCCAGGTTGCGCCAGACAACACCGAAGAAGCTGCCCTGCGCAACGAGAGCGCGCGGTTGGTCCGCAAAGCGCTGGACCGCCTCGCGCCACGCGACCGCGCCGCGTTGATTCTGCGAGAATACCAGGGCCTGCCGGTCGAAGACATCGGGCGCGCGCTGGGGATGTCCCGCGCGGCGGCGAAGATCACCCTCTTTCGCGCGCGCGAGCGACTGCGGTCTGCCTACGTGCAGGTGGGCGGCGAGCTCCCGAAGGACTACTGGACGAGTGACGGACAGCAGACCGGCAACCGCGGACCCGGCGCGATCGACGGTGCGCGCGGGCCCCGGCAGCGGCCATCGACGCAGGAACCTCCGGAGACGAGTGATCCCCGATGAGCGAGCCGCTGCAGACGACACACGCGCTGGACCCCGCCCTCCTCTCCGCCTACTATGACAATGCGCTGGACGACGACGAGCGCCGTGTCGTCGAGGGACATCTGGCGCGCTGCTCGTCCTGCCGAGAGCGACTGGCCGCCTACGCCGCACTGGGCGGTGGCATTCGAGCCGGGGTGGACCTGCCGGTGCCGGCAACGCTCGACGCCCGAATCGCGGCGCTCCAACGGCAGCGCCCTGCTCCGGCGCGAAGGGCTGCCCCGCGACCGAGCGCGCCGGCCCCGCGTCGTCCCACCGGGCGGACCTGGCCATTCCGATCGGTCCTCGCGGCCGTCATCCTGGTTGGCCTGCTCGCCGGTACCTTCCTCTTCGGCCTCCCGTTCCTCGGCGGCGCCGGTGGTCCGGCGGTCGCGTCGGCGTTGCCCTGCGACGACCCGACGGAGTGCGCCATCGCCGTGTCATTCACCGGTCCGGTCGACCACGCGGCTGTCGAGCAATCGTTCCAGATCAACCCGACGGTGCCAGTCACCTTCACCTGGCAGGGGAACACCCTGTTGGTCAAGCCAACTCAGCCGCTGCAGGCCTCGGCGAGCTATACCGTGAGTCTGCGGCTCGGGACCGGTTCGAGCGGTCCGTCGATTCCCGTGATCCCGGCCCGAACGGCAACGCCGGTCGCGCTTCACTTCGTCGCCGGCGCTGCCGGCGCGCCGGTGGTGATGGCGTCGAGACCCACGCCCGTTTCGAGCGCGAGCCCAGGCGTGTCGGCCGCGACCACGGTCAAGGCAAGTCCGGCGTCGGTGCCCGCGAACGCCCCGCCGACTCCGACGAGCGCGGTGGCTGCCGCCGCATCGGCAACAGCGCTCGCCGCGGTCCCCGTCGCGTCCAGCACGCCGTGCCCGGTCCAGCCAACCCGCGGGTTTGGCACGCTCTACCAGGGCCAACCAGCCGTCGCGACAAAGCTGGGCTGCGCCGGCGCCCCTGAAGCGACAGTCGACCTGGTGGCCGAGCCGTTCGAGCACGGGCGGCTACTCTGGCGTGGCGACCAGCGGCAGATCATCGCGCTGGTGAGCGACGGACACTGGAGCAGCTATCCGGATACGTTCGATGGGACGGTCACGGCGACCCCGGCGCCGGGCGAACCCGTGCGCGGCTTCGGCAAGGTGTGGCACGAGACACCCACGCTCCGCGCCGCGATCGGCAACGCCACGGCGCCGGAGCAGCCGATCGGGGGAGAGATCGAGGAGTTCCAGCACGGGATGCTCGTCTGGACCGCCGATCGCGTGATCTACGCGCTGTACTCGGACGGTACCTGGCAACAGTACGCCGACACCTACGTCGACACGACGGGAACGCCGACGACCACGGCCACGGCGACCCCAACCCCGACGGCCGGCGGCAGCGAAAGCGCGACGCCCACGCCCGCCGCGACCGAGACGGCCGGTCCACCCGGGTCTCCGACGGCAACGCCATCACCGTCGGGGAATGCGCCCTCGCCGACGCCCTCGCCGGCACCGGCCGCCGGTCCGGGCGCGGCCTGCTCGATCCACCCCGTTCGCGGCTTCGGCCTGGTCTACGACGGCCACCCGGACGTCGCTGCTCGTCTCGGCTGCGCCAGCGCCACCGAGATTGGCTCCGGGGCGACCCGCGAGACCTTCCAGCACGGTCTGATGATTCGTCGAGACGACGTGCGGCAGATCTTCGTCATCCGCGACGATGGCACCTGGTTCGTCTATCCCGATACGTACCAGAACGGCGAGGCGTTGCCGGACGTGGGAGCAGCGCCGGCCGGGCTGTTCGCGCCGGTGGGTGGCCTCGGCAAGCTCTGGCGCGAGCAGTCCGGACTGCGGCAAGCCCTCGGCTGGGCTACCGCTCCCGAGCAAGGCGTGTCTGGCGCGTACCAGGACTTTGCCGCCGGTCGGATGGTCTGGACCAGCGATAAGACCATTTACGCCCTCTACTCGGACGGGACCTGGAAGAGCTTCCCGGACACGTTCGTGGATGCGACGCCGGCGCCGCCGTAGGCGGTGCGTCCGAGGGTGAGGACGGGGGAGGCGGCGATGGAGTTAGAGCCGGTTGCACAAGGATTGAGCAAGGAAGCGGTAGCCACAATGGGTGAACCACGCGCGGGCATGCTCTGCCGTCACCAGGGAGAGCGCCTCGGCGATCGCCGCCTCCAGGGCTGCGGTGGTGCGCGCGGCCGCCCG
>DATLRG010000378.1:0-3741 GCA_035534795.1 Chloroflexota bacterium | reverse complement strand
CCTACGACCGTCAGCTCGTCGGTGTACCCGATCTTCAAGCCGACGTCCATCAAGGCAGGCGTAGGTATGCGGGACCGAAGTCCCGGAGAGCCACGTCGCCCCGCGCCGGGGAGTTCAGCCCCCCGTCCCTTCGCCTGCCTTTCAAGGCAGCGACTCCGTACCCGACCAAAAAGTTAAAGTCCATCAAAGCAGCGACTCCATACCCGCTCAGAAAGATAGCGTTCGTCAAGGCAGCGCCGTCCCCCCACGCTCATCCGGCGCTGGCCGTGCCGTCGTGACCACCATCCGGCACTTCATGGCGGCCGCGATCATCTGCCTGGTGCTGGCTGCCAATCTCTGGTTCGGCCTGACCGCCGTTCTCGCCCGCCAATCGCGCTTCGAGCTGGCTCCCGGCGCGCAGGTCTCCGACCTCTATCCGCGCTGGCTCGGGACGCGCAACCTGATCCTGCACGGCGCCAACCCCTACACGCCGGCGGCGACGCTGGCGAACGAGCGCGGCTACTATGGCCGCGCGCGACGTCCGGACGAGACCGCTCTCGACGTCAGCGGCTTCCAGGGATTCTCCTATCCGCTCTCCGTCGCGGTCGTCCTGGCGCCCGTCAGTCTGCTGCCGTTCCCGCTGGTCAAGGCCGGCGCGACTGTCGGGTTGATCGTGGCGATTTTCTGGGCAACGGCGACCTGGGCCAGGCTGGTGGGGTGGCCCCGAACGCCGGCCCGCCGCTGGCTGCTCGCACTGGGTGTGCTCGCGTGCCTGCCAGCGATCGACCTGATCAGCCTCCAGCAACTGGCCGGTCTGTCGATCGTCTTGATCGCGCTCGTCGCGCTGGGCCTCCGTCGTGGCTGGTGGGTCGCGGCCGGCGTGCTGCTGGCCCTGGCGACGATCAAGCCGCAGGTCGTCGCCCTGCTCGCGCTCGGCCTCCTGATCTGGGCGGCCCACGATGTCCGCCGTCGCTGGCGGTTCGTCGCCGCGTTCGCCGCGACGCTGCTGCTCTTGCTGGCCGTCTCGTTCGCCCTGCAGCCCGAGTGGCTGGGCTGGTTTCTCGCGCAAACCCGGCTCTACGCGACGGAGAACACCCTCACCTCGCCGCTGACGACGTTGATCCCAGGCCTGCCGGCGCAGGTCGTCGTAGGAGGCAGCGTCGTCGTCCTCACGCTCGCGGCGTTCTGGACCCGATGCTGCGCCCCGAACGACGCCACGGCGGTCCCGCTGGACGCCATCGCCCTGAGCATCGCCTCGACGATTGTGCTGCTCCCGGCCGCCGCGACCTACAACGACACCTTCCTGCTCTTCCCGGCGCTGGTGATCGCGCGCGACGCGACGCGGCATCGGTCCATGGTCAATCGCCTGCTGACCCGCAGCGCGCTGGCGCTGGGTGTGGTGCTGCTGGCTCTCACGGCCCTGCAACCGATGGAAACCGCGCTCGGGCTGTCGATCTCGCCGTCGCTGCAAGTGCAGTTGCTCGGCGCCGGGTACGCCGTGCTCTCGGTGCCGGTCTGGCTGGCGCTGGTGGGGCAGCAGTTGGCCAGGCGTTGGAGGGTATCTGAAAAGTGTCAGGTGGTGGACGATCTGCACAGCAAATCTTCCACCACCTGACACTTTTCCAATACCCTCTTGGATCAACGGTATCGGGTTAGCCCTTCAGCCCCGTCGTCACCACTCCCTGAATGATGTACTTCTGGGCAACGAAGAAAATGACGATCATCGGGATCACGTAGAGGATGACACCGGCCATGGTGACGGTCATCAGCGGAATCCCCTGCGGGTTGACGTACGAGGTCGCCAGCTTCACCGCGAGGGTCGTGATGCTGTCCGACAGGAAGAGCTCGGGATAGAGCCAGTCACCCCAGACCCAGGTGAAGGCGAAGATCGCCGACGCCGCGACGGCGGGCAGCGAGTTCGGCAGGAAGATCTGCCAGAACACCCGAAACTTGCTGCTGCCGTCGACCTCCGCGGCGTCTTCCAGCTCGCGCGGGATGCTGGCAAAGAACTGCCGGAAGAGGAAGATGTGGAACGGGCTGGCCGACAGGCCCCAGAGGATCCACGGCCAGTACGAGTTGAGCAGCCCCAGCTTGGCGAACAGCATGTACTGTGGCACCAGGGTCACGAGGCCGGGCAGCATCATCGTCGAGAGAACGACCCCAAACAGCGCGTCGCGGCCCGGCACGCCACGATGGCGCGAGAACCCGAAGCCCGCCGCCGCGGAGGTCAGGACGGTGAGCACGGTGTAAGAGCCGGAGAGGATGACCGAGTGCATGAAAAAGGTCAGGTACGGAAAGATGGTGACGGCTAACTGGTAGTTCAGGAACTGCGGCGCCGCGG
Source organism: Chloroflexota bacterium (assembly GCA_035534795.1). GTDB lineage: Bacteria > Chloroflexota > UBA6077 > FW602-bin22 > CADDYW01 > JAJPKB01. The sequence continues at coordinate 1,421 of DATLRG010000378.1, read as the reverse complement.
GCAGGATCACAATCGGATAGGCGGTGTACTCGCTCTCCTGTTTCAGCGAGGTGACGATCATCCAGATCACCGGGAGCGAGAAGAGAACGGTCAGGACGACCAGGCCGGTCACCGCGTTCGCGCGGGCCAGCCAGGGCTTCGCCGTCGCGCGCGGCGGGTTGGTCGTGATTGGCGTCGAGCTTGCGTTCTGCGCCGCCGTCGATTCGGTGATCATCACCGGGCCCCTTCCTGGTCGACTTCGTAGTACACCCAGTAGCGCGCGCTGCGGAACACGAGCATGCTGAAGACGATGATCACGACGAAGAGCAGCCACAGCAGGGCCGTGCCGTACCCGAAGTTCTGGTGTGCGAAGACCTGCTCGTAGACCTCGACCAGGTAAAAGTAGTTCTGGGGCGGCGGGATCGAGCTGAGCGTCGCGCCGGCGAGCAGCAGCGGCGCGACGAGCACCTGCAGCGAGCCGATGATGCCCAGGATCAGCTCGAAGAAGATCACCGGCGTCAGCAGCGGCAGGGTGACGGACTGGAACACTTGCCAGGTCCCGGCGCCGTCGATCTTCGCGGCTTCCTTGAGCTCGTTCGGCACGCCCTGCAGACCGGCCAGGAAAATGATCATCCCGCTACCGACGCTGGTCCACAGCGTCAGCGCGATCAGTACCCAGGTCGGATAGTCAACCAGCCACTTGATCAGGATGTTCGGCGCCACCATGCTGATGACCGCGTTGACGAGGCCGTAGTTCGCGTCGAGAAAGAGCTCCCAGATCCAGACCGTCGCGACGATTGGAATCACCGTCGGCAGGTAGAAGAGCGTCCGGAACACCCCGCGGGCCGGGATCGCCTGATTCAGGATCACCGCGAGCAGAACGCCGATGACGATGCCCAGCGGGACGTTGACGACGGTGAAAATGACTGTCCGCCCGAGCGCGTGGCTGATTTCGATGCTGGTGAACGCGTGGGCGTAGTTCAGCAAGCCCACGAAGACGAGGTGCCCCAGATTGAATCCGTTGTAGTTGGTGAACGACGTCAAGAAGCCGAGCACCAACGGAAACAGGCCGAGCACGACGAAGCCGAGAATCCACGGCCCAACGAACAGGTAGAAGGACAGGGTCTCGCGCCAGCGGCGGCCTCGGAATCGGGTGCTCCGGAACGTTGCCATCGACCCCTCCATCAGTCGGCGAGCGCCCGGGTCGAGCTGCGGGCGCCCGCCGAAACTGAGGCTACCCCATCCCGACCTTGCCGTTCGTGATGGCGTCGTTGGTCGCGGACTCGACGTTCTTCACGAGCTGGTCGAAGGTCAACTGTCCCTTCAGCGCGGGTTCCAGGTTCTTGAACCAGGCGTCGAGGATGGGGTTCTGCGCGACGTTTTCGGACTGATCGATGTACGGGTTGTAGCGGATCGCCACTTCGCTGATTTGCAGGTCGCCC
>DATLRG010000377.1:0-2522 GCA_035534795.1 Chloroflexota bacterium | reverse complement strand
CGAGCTTCATCGGCTTCGGCAACTTCGCGACGCTCTTCCAGGACCCGCTTTTCTGGGTAACGCTCTACAACACCGTCTTCGTGACGGTCATCTCGGTCCCGCTCTACACGCTCTTCGCCTTGCTCCTGGCGGTCCTCGCGGACCTGCCGACGCGCTGGCAAGCAGTCTATCGGGTCGCCTTCTTCATCCCGTCCCAGACCCCCACCGTCGCGTCGGCGCTCCTCTGGAGCTGGATCTACAACCCGCAGTACGGCATTGCGAACGCGGTGTTGCGCTTCCTGCACCTGCCGGCGCTGAACTGGCTGTTCGATCCCAACCTCGCCAAGCCGTCGCTGATCATCATTGGCATGTGGGGCGTGGGCGCGACGATGGTCATCTTCCTCGCCGGCCTCCAGGGGATTCCCCAGGAGATCTACAACGCCGCGAGCGTGGACGGCGCGAACCTCTGGCATCGGTTCACCGCGATCACTCTGCCGCTCCTGTCGCCGGTGATCCTCTTCAACATCATCATCGGGATCATCGGCGCCTTTCAGAGCGGCTTCAGCATTGTCTACGTCTGGACCAGCCTCGGCCAGGGTCCCGATAACTCGATCCTGCTCTACGTTCTCTATCTGTACGACAACGCCTTCCAATACTTCAAGATGGGGTACGCCTCGCTGCTCGCCTGGGTGCTCTTCCTGATCGTGCTCCTCGTGACGGGCGTGAACTTTCTCGTCTCGAAGAGCTGGGTGTACTACGAGTACGGGGGTGCGGAAAAGTGATCGCTGTCAGTCCCGCGACGTCGGAACAAGCGCGGTCGGCCGCGCGCTCCACCGCCTGGCGCTCGCTGCGGATTGAGCTGTGGAATCTCGTCCTGATCCCGGTCGCGCTCCTGATGATCGTGCCGATTTTCTGGATGTTCGATAGCTCGCTCAAAACGACCTTGCAGCAGTTCGCCTTTCCGCCGGTGCTGCTGCCCCAGCCGGTCTTCGTCCAGAACTACATCGACGGCACCGGCGCTCTCCCGTTCGGCCTGTACACATTGAATACCATCTTCTTGACCGGCGCCTCGACCCTCGGCCTGTGCCTCTCGTCGTCGATCGTCGGCTACGGCTTCGCGCGGCTGCGGTTCCCGGGCAAGGGCGTTCTTTTCACGGTCTGCCTGAGCACGCTCATGCTCCCCTCGACGGTCCTGCTGATTCCGAGCTTCGTCATCTTCCGGTGGCTCGGCTGGGTGGGCACGTTCCTCCCGTTGATCGTGCCGAATTACTTCGGCGGCGCCTTCTCGATCTTTCTGTTCCGGCAGTTTCTCCTCGGCGTGCCGCGCGAGCTCGACGAAGCGGCGCGCGTCGACGGCGCCGGCTCCTTCCGGATCTGGTGGCAGATCATCATGCCCAACGCGACGCCGGCGATCGCGGCGGTCGGCATCTTCAGCCTGATCGACAACTGGAACGCCTTCCTCGGTCCGTTGATCTACCTCAACACCGAGACCCAGGGGGTGATCGCCGTGGCGCTGAACCTGTTCGCCGGTCGTTACGGCGCGCTCTACACCGGCCAGCTCATGGCGCTCTCGTCGCTGGCGCTGATTCCAGTGCTGATCCTCTTCTTCTTCGCCCAGCGCTACTTCATGCAAGGCATCGCGATCAGCGGATTTGGAGGGCGGTGACCATGGCCAGCGAGCCTCTGCGCGAGACCACGATTGACCAGCTCCGCGTCGGCATTTACGCAGACAATGAGACGTTGGGCAGAGCTGCCGCGGAGCTGGCGGCAGCGACGATCGATCGTGCCATCGCCGACCGTGGCGTGGCGAACGTCGTCCTCGCGACCGGCAACTCCCAGATCAGCTTCTTGCGCGCGCTGCGCGGCCTGCCCGGCATCCGCTGGCCGGCGATCAACGTCTTTCACATGGATGAATACCTGGACCTGCCGCCCGGGCACCAGGCAGGGTTTCCGCTCTTCCTGCGCAAGCACCTGCTCGATCACGTCCCGTTTGGGGAGTTCTTTCCAGTACCGGGCCACCCGTCGAACGTCGAAGACGCCTGTCGCGGCTACGAGCTGCTGCTCCGCGCACACCCGGCCGACCTCTGCTGCATGGGAATCGGCGAGAACGGCCACCTGGCGTTCAACGACCCGCCCGGTGACTCGCGTGGCCGGACAGAAGCGGCCGACTTCGACGACCCACGCTGGGTGAAGGTGGTCGTCCTCGACGAGCGCTCGCGCCGCCAGCAGGTTGGCGAGGGGCACTTCGCGTCGCTGGACGAGGTCCCGCTCCGCGCGCTGACCCTGACGATCCCGGCGTTGCGGAGCGCCCAGCAGATTCTCTGCATCGTGCCCGAGCGGCGGAAAGCCGAGGCGGTGCAGGCGGCGTTACGCGGGCCGATCAGTCCAGCCTGCCCGGCCTCGATCCTGCGCCAGACGCCGCGGGCCCACCTGCTGCTCGACACCGAATCGTCGATGTTGTCATTCTAAGAGTTGCTACCAAGACCTGTGTTTGGCGGCGCTGCGCACCGCCAAACACAGGTCTTGGTAGCAATTCATAAGAG
>DATLRG010000376.1:0-3344 GCA_035534795.1 Chloroflexota bacterium | reverse complement strand
ACGTGGGGGCGATGGTGGAGGAGCCAGATGATCGCGACGCCCGCCGCGAAGATCAGGCCAGAGACCAGCGCCAGGCGCCAGATCTGTTCGACCTGTCCGGACAGAAAGAGATCGAGGGCCACGGTGAGCAGCCAGAGCTGGATGCCCATCATCAGAATGCCAATCGAAAGGGCGAGCATGACCACTGCGTGCTGGCCGGGCAGCGGCGCCTCCGAACTGGGCCGGTCCGGTTGTCCAACGTAGGTGCGGCGGTCGTCAACCGGGTAGCTCATGGCTGTCGCCCAACCGCGTAGATCAGGTTCCCCCGTTGCTGGAGGATGATTCGGGGCAGGGGCCGTTGGGGCGGACCGGCCACCGGATCGCCGGTCACCGGATCGAACACTCCCTCGTGACACGGACAGAAGAGACGTGCCTGCACCGCCTGGTAATACACTGCGCACGAGAGGTGGGTGCACTTCTGACTGTACGCGACCAGTCCCCGATTGGGGAGCTTGAGGAGCACCGCTTCGTCGTCGGGACCGGGGTAACGGAAGTAGATCGGCTTTCCTTCGACGATCTGATCGATCGGAACGATCGGTTGGGCGGGCAGCGCGGCGGGACGTTCGATCAGGCCAAGCACCGTCAGCAGCGCCGTCGCCGCGAAAAGCGCGCCGGAGGTATAGACGGTGAAGTTGAGAAGCTCGCGCCGGGAGACGAGGTCATCGGCGTCCCACTGGTACGGAAACTCGTTGCGCCAGCGGCTGACCGCGTTGGCCAGGCGAGCCACCGGCGAGTTGACGTCGCTCAAAGAATCCACGCCTCCTCTCGCGGCTGGCCGGCCCCGCCAATCGCCGCGTGGGCCTCTTCGAGCAGCGCGACCAGGTCCAGTCTGGTCTCTTCTTCCGGCAGGACCCAATAATTGCGGGTTTGGACCGACTGTCCGCCGAAGACGGTGCGATTGACCGGACGGCCCCGGCGCTGGTCGGCGAACTCCTCGTAGCTGCCATACCAGATCGCCTGGGTCGGGCAGGCCTGGGTGCACCAGGGCTGCAATCCCTGGGAGGTGCGATCGAAGCAGAGGTTGCACTTCTTCATCAGGCGGGCCTCGACGTCGAATTTCGGCACGCCAAACGGACAGGCGTAAACGCAGTTGCGGCAGCCGATACAGCGCGAGGGCTCGGCCTGCTGGACGACCCCTTCCGGCGTGATCAGTATCGCCAGGACCGGACACACCTGAGCGCACGGCGCCACCGGATCGGAACAATGCATGCAAAGTGTCGGCTGGGTCGCGACCGTCCAGGTGCGCTGGATGAAATCGACCATGATCATGCTTTCGCCTTTGTGCGAATCGCACTCCCGGCACGCCGCTTCACAGGCGCGGCAGCCAATGCATCGCGCCGGGTCGACGAAAACGGTCTTGATGGCCACGAAATTCCTCCCTGTTAATGCCCGCCTGGCGCCTTCGCCCGGACCTCGCCGCGCTGGTAGGGGAACATGGCCGGCGCGTTCTCCGGATCCAGGTTCTCTTTCGGTGGCGCCGCCTCCGGGGGTGGCGTTGCCTCGAGGCGCTCGATCGCCGCCGCGCACGCCTTGTACTCGGGAATCTTCACATTCGGCTCGACTGCCGGGTTCGTAAGCTGGTTGACTGCCTGGCGGTGGCCGTAATGGAACGGAATGAACAGCGTGTCCGGCCGAATCGACTCGGTGACCAGCGCGTTCAGCTCCATCGAGCCGCGCGGCGTGCGCACCCGGACCCGCTCATCGTTGCTAATGCCCAGGCGCCCGGCCGCGAGCGGATGAATTTCCACCCACGGCTCCGGCGCCTGACTGTTCAGAAAGCCGAGGCGGCGGGTCTGATTGCCACTCAGGTAGTGGTAGACCACCCGTCCGGTGGTCAGTCGGAACGGGTAATCGCCGCCCGGTTCCTCGGCCGGCGGCGCATAGGTGAGCGGGAAGAAGCGGGCTCGGCCGTCGAGGTGAGCGAAGCGCTCGCCGAAGCGCCGGGGCGTGCCCGGATGATCGAGCGACGGACACGGCCAGAATACGCCGTCCTGCTGGTCGATCTTTTCGTAGGTGATGCCGTAGTAGTCGGCGATGCCGCCTTTGCTGGCCACCCGCAATTCGTCGAAGATCTCGCGCGCTGAATTGAAGGGGAAGAATTTTCCCCGGCCCAGCCGTCGCGCCAGCTCGCAGACGATCTCCCAGTCGCGGCGGGCTTCGCCGGGGGGCTGGGAAGCCTGATTAATCTTGATCACCCGACCTTCCAGATTCGTTGTCGTCCCTTCGTCTTCGCACCAGACGTTGCCGGGCAGAACCACGTCGGCGAGCTCGGCGGTTTCCGACATGAAGAAGTCGATCACCACCAGTGGATCGAGATTCTGAATCGCTCGCTGCACCACCTGAATATCCGGCAGCGAGACCATCAGGTTCGAGCAGATCACCAGACAGCTTTTGATCTCGCCTTCCGCCATCAGGTGAACCATCTCGGTCGCGGCGGCGCCCTCGTCGGGGAGTTCGTCGACCGGAATGCCCCAGACCCCGGCGATGTATTCGCGATCGGCTGGGACATCAATGTGTCGATAGCCGGGAAGCTGGTTCGCTTTCTGGCCGACCTCGCGACCGCCCTGGCCGTTGCCCTGGCCGGTCAGCATAAAGGTGCCGCCACCGGGCTGGCCAACCTGGCCGCGGGCCAGCGCCAGGTTGATGCAGGCGAGGCAGTTGTTCACGCCGTGGGTGCTGTGCTCGATGCCCCGGGCGTGCATGATCAGCGAGCGATTGGCTCGACCGTAAAGCCGTGCCGCCGCGACGATTCGCTCGGCCGGTACCCCGGCGATCCGCTCGGCAACCTCCGGCGTGTAGGCCTCGACCGCGGCTCGGGTGTCCTCCCAGCCGATGGTCCGCTGGCGGACGTACTCCTCGTCGACCAGGCCATCGTGGATGATCTGGCGGAGCATGGCATTCAGCACTGCCAGGTCGGTCCCCGGCCGAACCGGCAGCCAGAGGTCAGCGGTGCGGGCGACTGGCGTTTGCCGGGGATCCAGGACGATCAGCCGGGCGCCGTTATCGCGCGCTTTCCAGAGCCATTTCATGACAATCGGGAAGCACTCGGCGACGTTCGAGCCGACGACGAGCATGGCATCGGTGAGGGCAATATCCGGCATCGGCACCGGCGACCGATCGAGTCCGAAGGCGCGGCTGTAGGCCATCGCGGCCGAGGACATGCAGAGCCGGCCGTTGTAGTCGACGTGGCGGGTGCCCAAGCCAACCCGAGCGAACTTGCCCATGAGGTAGCATTTTTCGTTGGTCATCGACGAGCCGCTGTAAACGGCGACTGAATCGCGTCCGTGCTGGGCCTGAATCTCCCG
>DATLRG010000375.1:0-3080 GCA_035534795.1 Chloroflexota bacterium | reverse complement strand
CTCTTCGAGGCAGGTCTTGACCTGCGCGGCGTTCAGGCTGATGTTGACGCCCAGCGCCTCGAGCACGTCGGCGCTGCCGCACTTGCTGGTCATCGAGCGGTTGCCGTGCTTGGCGACGGTGGCGCCGGCACCGGCGGCGACGAACGCGGCGGTCGTCGAGATGTTGAAGGTCCCGCTGCCGTCGCCGCCGGTGCCGCAGGTGTCCACCACCGGCCGCCCGGCGTCCACCGCGGTGGCCAGCCGCCGCATCACCGACGCGAAGCCGGCGATCTCCGGGACGGTCTCGCCCTTGAGGCGGAGCGCCGTCACCAGCGCGCCAAACTGAGCCGGCGTGGCCTGGCCGGTCATGATCTCTTCCATCACCGCGGCGGCCTCATCGCGGGTCAGGTCCGTTCCGGCGACGGCCTTCTCGATCGCATCGCGAATCATGACACTCTCCCATCGTCCAGGAAGTTGCGGAGCAGGTCTTTGCCGACGACGGTCATGATCGATTCGGGGTGAAACTGCACCCCATGAATCGGGTAGGTCCGGTGCTTCAGTCCCATGATCGCGCCGGCCGACGTCTGCGCCGTCACTTCGAGACACGCCGGCAGCGACGGACGGTCCACGACCAGCGAGTGGTAGCGAATCGCCTCAAACGGGCTCGGCAGGCCCGAGAGCACGCTCCGGCCGTCGTGGTACACCAGCGAGCTTTTGCCGTGCATCAGCGTGTCGGCGTGGACGACGCGACCGCCAAACGCGGCGCCGATGCACTGGTGCCCGAGGCAGACGCCGAGCAATGGAGTCGTCCGGCCGAAGCGCTGCACGACCTCGACGGACACGCCAGCGTCGTTCGGGTCGCCCGGGCCGGGCGAGATGACGATGCGCTCGGGTCGAAGCTGGTCGATCTCGTCGAGGGTCACGTCGTCGTTGCGACGGACGCTCACGTCGGCGCCGAGCTCGCACAAATACTGATACAGGTTGTAGGTAAAGCTGTCGTAGTTATCGAGCAGCAGCAGCATCGGTCACCCCCACTTCCACTGGCGAGAGCTCTTGCTCGGCCAGGTCGATCGCGCTCAGCGAGGCGCGGGCCTTATTCAACGTTTCCTGGTGCTCGCGGTCCGGCTCTGAATCGGCGACGATGCCGCCGCCAGCCTGGACCGAGACGACACCATCCTGATAGACGGCCGTGCGGATCGCGATGGCCGTGTCGAGATTGCCGGAGTAGCTGAAGTAGCCGACCGCGCCGGCGTAGGTCCCTCGACGATCGGATTCCAGCTCCGCGATGATCTCCATCGCGCGGATCTTCGGCGCGCCAGACACGGTCCCCGCCGGGAAGCACGCCTGCAGCGCATCGTACGAGGTGAAATCCGGGCGTAACCGCCCGGTCACGTGCGAGACGAGGTGCATCACGTGCGAGTAGCGCTCGATCTGCATCAACTGACTGACGCGGACCGTGCCCGGGCGGCTCACGCGACCGATGTCGTTGCGCCCGAGGTCCACCAGCATGATGTGCTCGGCGCGCTCCTTCTCGTCACTCGACAGCTCCTGCTCGAGCTCCAGGTCTTCCGCCGGCGTTTTGCCCCGGCGCCGCGTGCCGGCGATGGGGTGCGTCGTCACCGCGCCATCTTCGACCCGCACCAGCAGCTCCGGCGACGCCCCGACGATCTGGAATCCGCCAAGATCGAGGTAGTACATGTAGGGCGACGGATTGACCGTGCGCAGCGCGCGGTAGATCGAGAAGGGATGGGCCACGGTACCGCGCGAGAACCGCTGCGAGGGCACCACCTGAATCGCGTCGCCGGCGTCGATGTACTCTTTCGCCCGCACGACCATCTCCTGGTAGCGGCCGGGCGGCACGTTGCCGTGGAGTCCATTGCCGAAGGAATAGCCACGTGGAACGCCCGGCCGTCGACGCGCGGGGGTGATCTCGGCAGGATCCTTCAGCGGTCGATGCAAGCGATCGACCAGCTCGTCGATGCGATCGACCGCCCGATCGTACGCGGCGCCCGGATCGCCGTCGAGGTGCGCGTTGCTGACGACCAGGATCCTGTGCTGGAGGTGGTCGAAGACCAGGAGCGTATCGACGAAGAGGAAGATGGCCTCGGGAATGCCGAGTCCGGGACCGTCCGGGCTGGGGAGTCGCTCGAAATAGCGCGCGCACTCGTAGGCGAGGTAGCCGACGGCGCCCCCGACGAACCGCGGCAGGCCGGGCACGTCGACCGGGCGGAACTGGCCGAGCTCGGCTTTGACGACGTCCAGCGGATTCTCGAATCGCTCGGTCCGGGTTTCCCGTCCGCGAGTCAGCCGGGCGTCGCCGCGATCGAGCTCGGCCATCAGGTACGGCGACGTGCCGAGGAACGAGTAGCGCGCGAGCCGCTCGCCGCCCTCGACGCTTTCCAGCAGAAAGCTGCCCGGTCCGCGAGCGACTTTCAGGTAGGCCGAGACGGGCGTCTCGAGGTCGGCCAGGATCGCGCGGTAGACCGGCACCATGTTCCCGGGGCCGCGGTAGCCCGCGACGAAGTCGCGCGATGGCGTGTACACTCTTCTCTCCTTTTCGGGGCAACAAAAAAACCTCACGTCCCTGGTCGGGGACGGAGGTTCCGTGGTGCCACCCCACTTGGCCCGCCGGCGGCGGACCCACTTTACGAATGCGGGTCAGCGACACGATCGCTTCGGCGCGCGCATCCTCGCGATCGACTGACCGATATCCGATTCCCGGTAACGGTGGAATCTCCGGCCGCGCCTACTCTTCGCTTCCTCTCCGCGATGCGGATCGAAAGATCATTTCGGACGGCAACTCCCGGGTCCATTCGGCACCTGCGCTGGCGTCGGCTCACACCTACCCCGACTCTCTGAGCCTCGCTGGGTGCGTACTCGTCCCGATCACGGTCGATGGCGTATTCGATTGATCCTGAGTATAGCAGCACCCAACGGGGTGTCAAGTGGGAAAACTACCCTCTGAAATTGCACCATAAGGATCAGGCAACCGAGGAAAGGCCATGGCGGTACCTCACTTGATCGGGATCAGTTGTGAAGCAGAGGCGCGGAATCACCCCCAAGAGGACGAACACCTCCTCGATATCGAAGATGGCATAGTG
>DATLRG010000374.1:0-6998 GCA_035534795.1 Chloroflexota bacterium | reverse complement strand
GCAGCGCAGGGTTTGCCGGGCAAACCCTGCGCTGCCCACCCCGGCAACCGTAGCCAAGCCTGCCTGAATTGTGTAGACTACGCCGCGGATGATCCGGATGGTCTTATTGGTAGGGAGGATGCGGGCGATGGCCGGAGTGACCCTCGAGCACGTCAGCAAGCTGTTCAACGATCGGAACCGCGGCGAAGTGGTGGCCGTGCGCGATGCCACGTTTGACGTCAAGGACGGCGAGTTCGTGGTGTTCCTCGGCCCCTCCGGCTGCGGGAAGACCACGTCGCTGCGGATGATCGCTGGTCTGGAGAATCAGTCCTCCGGCGACATTTTCATCGGCGATCGGCTGGTCAACCGCCTGCCGGCGCGTTCCCGCGACATCGCCATGGTCTTCCAGGACTACGCCCTCTATCCGCACATGTCGGTGCGCGACAACCTCAGCTTCGGCCTGCGCAACCTCCACGTCCCGTCGGGTCAGATCGACCGCGAGGTCAATCGAGTCGCCGAGATGCTTGAAATCGACGCGCTGCTCAACCGGAAGCCACGCGAGCTCTCCGGCGGTCAGCGCCAGCGGGTCGCGCTCGGCCGAGCGATCGTCCGCGCACCGCAGGTCTTTCTCTTCGACGAGCCGCTCTCGAACCTCGACGCCAAGCTGCGTGTCCAGATGCGCGTCGAGCTGCTCGAGCTCCACGTCAAGCTGCGCACGACGACGGTCTACGTCACTCACGACCAGATCGAGGCGATGACGCTGGGCCAGCGCATCGTCGTCATGAACCATGGCGTCATCCAGCAGATCGACCCGCCGGCCCGCATTTACGACCACCCCAACAACATGTTCGTCGCCCAGTTCATCGGCGCACCCCCCATGAACCTGGCGTTTGGTCGCCTGGAGTCCCCGAATGCCTTCGTCGGCGATGGCTTCACCATCCGCCTCTCCCCGGCCTTTGCGGCGCAGCACGACCGCTGGTCGGGGCGCGAGCTCTACCTGGGCATCCGCCCCGAGGATATCCAGTCGGCGCGACCGGGCGAGACCCCGGACGTTCAGGCAGCGGCCAAGGTCATGGAATACCTTGGCTCGGAGGTGATCGCCTACTTTGGCCTGGGCAAAGAGACGTGGACGGCCAGGATGGCGCCCGATGCGATCATCCAACCGCAGCAACGCCTGGACCTTGCCTGCGACTTCAAGCGAGCCGCTTTCTTCGACCCAGAGACACAGCAGCGGATCACGGTGTAAGTAAAGGGTGTCAGTACAATGTCAGTCGGTGGAAGATTCGCTGTGCAAATCTTCCACCGACTGACACTGTTCTGACACCCTGCAGATATTGACGAGCAGTGTATACTCGCCATGTTCAGACAAGTGCTCGACCTGGCGCGTGGTGCGCCGGGCGAGAGACCAGGAGGAGTGAGGCCATTATGGCGCTCGAACAGCGATTAACCCGACGGGCGGTCACTCGACTCTTCGCGGCAGCGGGGTTCGGAGTTGCGATCGCGCCGCTGGTAGCGGCGTGCAGCTCGCCATCAACGCCGGCTCCGACGACCGCGCCGGCCCAGGGGCAGTCGTCGGCCGCGACCGCTCCCACCCCCACCACCGGGCCCGCCGCCCAGGCCGCGACGACGAATACCCAGAAGATGACCATGGGCTTCTGGACCTGGCCGCAGGGCAACCATTACGAAGACAATCTCAAGACATTGATCAAGGACTACCAGGTAAAGAACCCGAACGTCGACGTGAAGTACGAGTTCCTCACCTGGACGGACGGCAGTCAGAAAGTCACCGTGCAGCTCGCCGCCGGCACGCCGCCGGACACGATGTTCTCCTACTTCAGCCCCACCTGGATCAACACCGGCTACGTGCAGCCGGTGGACGAATACCTGACCGCGGACGACCGCAAGGACTTCGGCGACACCACACTCGCTGCGTACACGTACAAAGGCAAGCTCTATGGTTTCCCGATCTGGAAGCAGCTCTGGAACATTTCGGGCAACCAGGCGTTGCTGGAGGCGGGCAGCGTGAAATGGCAGGATATTCAAGCCAAGGGTTGGACGTACGACGATTACGCCACTGCCGCGAAGACACTCACCCTACCCTCCGGCAAGACGGGCCAGCCGCAGTGGGGGCTGGTCTTCAACGGGACCTGGAACAACGGCGGGCTGCCGGAGATGTGGGAGCTGTGGAACCAGAACAGCGGCATCGACTACGTGCTCGACGGCAACGGAAAGTTCCTCTACGACAACCCCCTGTCGCTGGACAACCTGAAACGCATCGTCAGCTACTACAGTTCCCTGAAGATCTCCCCGCCAGATAATCCGGCCTTCCAGACGACCAAGATGCAGCAGTACTTCGACACCTGGCAAGCGGCGACGATTTGCCGCTCTGGTCCCTACATCATCTCCAGCGAGCAGAAGCTCGCGGGCGACATCAAGGCGGGCAAGGCGAAAGGTGATCCGATCAACCCGATTCTCCTGCCGTTCCCGCACCTCGACAACACGAAAGAGGCGACGCCCGGTTCGGTGCCGGCCCACGTCTGGTACAAGGGCAAGCAGGACAAGGGAGACGCTTTCTACAGCGCGGCGGTGGCGTTCATCACCACGCTCTCGGACACCAAGGCCGATGCGTTGTGGGCAGCCGATCTCTACGAGGCGCCCGCGCGGGCCTCGTCGGTCAAGTACGCAGGCGACAACAAGCTCATGGATACCACCAGCCCGAACATGCAGTTCTTCACCAACTACTTCGATCGGGCGAACGTGCCGCAGCTCGTCCTCGACGAGAGCCTTCAGAAGAAGCAGTCGAAGATCCAGACCGACGCGATTCAGCCGAACTACGAGGCGGTCCTGCTCGGCAAGACCTCGCCGGACGACGGCTTCAAAGCGATGGTCGCCAAGGCGAACGAAATCTTGAAGTCGTCGTCGTAGAACGTCGAGGAGACGTTGGTGGGAAGGGCACGCTGGGACATGGGCCCGGTGGGGTCAATGTCCCAGCCTTCCCACCAAGCTCCTCCTTGACAGAGCGCCAGCGGTAGGAGAGCGTTTCATGGCCGAGCGGACCGTCACCGCACCAGTGCAGCCGATGCTCGGGAAGGATTCCCCCTCCTTCGGGGAGAAGCTGGAGGAGTTTCGCGAGCGGTACCTCTGGTCCTACCTGTTCATCGCGCCGATGATCATCCTGATCGCGATCTTCCTGTTCTACCCGCTGATCGACGCGTTCATCATCAGCTTTCAGAAAATTGGCATCGCCCGCGACGAAGTGACGCAATGGGTCGGGGTGGCCAACTTCGTCAACACGGTCACCGATTCGGTCTGGCAGCGCGCTTTGCTCAACACCTTCATCTTCACTGTCGTCACGGTGGCCGCGGACCTGGTCCTGTCGCTTTTCCTCTCCTGGCTGATCTTTCCGCTCAGCTCGAGCGCGCAGAGCTTCTTCAAGGCGTGCTACTACCTGCCGGTGCATATCGGCGGCATCATGGTCGCGCTGGTGTGGTACTGGATGTTCGATCCGACCGAGGGCGTCCTGAACTACCTGATCGGCCTGGTCGGCGTGCCGCACCAGAACTGGATCGCGGACCCGAACTTCGCTTTGCAATCTCTGATGCTGATACCCATCCTGAGCGGCCACGGCGGCGGCGTGATCCTCTACCTCGCCGCGATGGGAGGCATCCCCAAAACGCTGTATGAAGCGGCCGACATCGACGCGGCATCGGCGTGGTCGAAGTTGAAGAACGTGACCTGGCCGCTGCTCAAGCCGACGACACTCTACGTCGTGATCACCGGCACCATCGGCTCGTTCCAGGTGTTCGATCTGATCTACGTCTTGACCCGCGGCGGACCGGACTTCGCCACGGTCACGCTGGTCTATCTGGTCTATCAGGTCGCCTTCGAGCAGTATTCGTTCGGGCTCGCGTCTGCGCAGGCGTTCATCCTGGCGGCGATCATCGTCGTCCTCTCGCTCGCGCAGTTCCGCTTTTTGGCGACCGACGTGGAGTATTGAGAGATTATCTCACAGCAGTTGTTCGAGCGCCCCGCGGGCGCTCAAACGACTGCTGTGAGATAATCTCAAACAGGGGTAAGCCGTATGGGTGTACAGAGCATTGCCCGACCAGTGGTTTCGACGCCGGCCGGTGAGCGCAATGCGTCCGCGGGGACCGTGCTGCGCGGCGTGCTGAAGGGCGTGGTTTACGCCATCCTGGTGCTCTGGGCGCTCGTCTCGCTGTTGCCGGTTTACTGGATGATCACCACGTCGATCAAGGCGTCGACGGTCATGTTGCAGATTCCACCAGAGTGGATTCCGAGCCCGATCAGCTTCGACAGCTACCAGACGCTGTTCCAGCACTCCGACCTTCCTCGCTGGTTCTTGAACACCGCGGTGGTCTCGGCCGCGATCACCATCGGCACGGTGATCGTGAACGCGCTGGCAGCGTACCCATTCGCCAAGCTGCGGTTTCCCGGGGACCGGACCATTTTCTGGCTGCTCCTTTCGCTGATCATGGTCCCTTACGTGGTCGTCTGGGTGCCGCTCTTCATCCTCGTCTCGAACCTCGGCCTGCTCGACAGCTACTGGATTCTGATCGTGCCCGGGTTCGCCAGCGTCTGGAACTTTTTCCTGTTCAAGCAGTTCATGCAGACGCTGCCCTCGACCCTGATCGACGCCGCCCGTATCGACGCCTGTACCGAGGCGGGCATCTTCTGGAAAGTGATTCTACCGCTGTCCAAGCCGGCCGTCGCGGTGGTGGCGATTTTCAGCTTCGTCGGCCAGTGGAACAGCTTCTTCTGGTGGCTGCTCTTCACGAATTCCAGTGACATGCGCAATCTGTCCGTCGGCCTGGCCCAGTATCGGTATCAGAACCTGATCGACTACGGCCCGCTGATGGCCGGCGCGACGATCTCGGCGGTGCCGGTGATCGTGATTTTCCTGCTGTTCCAGCGGTACTTCATGGAAGGTCTGACCGTCGGTGCCCTGAAAGGGTGAGTGTGCCGGGTCGGCCTCCTCCGGGGATCGGCGGCGGATTCAAGCAGGGTTGCAACCCGCTCTCGGCATCGGTTCTCCTCGGCGCTGCCGGCGGCTACCTCGCGCTGAGCTCGACCTGCACCGCGCTGAGTCCGCGATGCCTGTTGATTCTGCTGGCCGGCTACGCCGTCGGGGCCATCGTCGGTCACGTCGCCATCACCCTCGCCGGCCGCGCGGTCGGTCCCTGGTGGAAGGAGTGACTTTACTCCGACGGTCAGATCCGATAGAGTCGCTACGCATGACAGCGGTTTTCGGAGATATTGAGCAAACGCTCGGCCTAGAGTCCGTAGGGTGGCAGCTTGTCTGCCGCCGCGATGTTCCGACTGCACCGGGGCCGGGCGGCGGCAGACAAGCTGCCACCCTACGGACGCGACGTCGGCCGGCTCAATGTCACCGAGAATTGCCATAGCAAACGGAAAACGGAAACGACGGTCATCTCGGCGCACCGCTCTTGCGTTTTACGTTTTACGTTTTCCGCATTCCGTCGTTAGTTTCAGGAGGACGCCGTCATGGCCGAAATCGTTACGCGTTCCGCTGGGATTCACGAGAAACTCGGGCTACGGCGCGTTATTAACGCGTCCGCGACGCTGACGCGGCTTGGCGGCTCGATTATGCCCGCCGAAGTGCGTCAGGCGATGGTCGAAGCCGGCGAGTCGTTCGTCGACATCGTCGACATGCAGCGCGCGGTCAGCGCGCGCATCGCCGAGCTGACCCACAACGAGGCCGCCTACGTCAGCAGCGGAGCGGCGGCTGGCCTGGCGCTGGTGACCGCGGCGCTGATCACCGGCACCGACGAGGCCAAGGCCGAGCGCCTGCCTCTGCCGGACGGGCCGAAGTACGACGTCCTGATCCACAAGTCCCAGCGATTCGTCTACGATCACGCGATCCGGATGGTTGGCGTCAATCTGGTGGAGTTTGGCATGGGCGGCGGCGCGCAGTCGTGGGAGCTGGAAACGGCGTACAGCGACCGCACGATCGCGGTGGTCTTCCTGGCGGGCCTGGTCAACGAGCAGCGGGCGCTGCCGATCGAGCAGGTGATCGAGAGCGCCCATCGCCACGGAGTACCGGTGATCGTCGACGCGGCCGCGCAACTGCCACCGCCGGAGAATCTCTGGCGCTTCACCCGCGACCTGGGTGCTGACATCGTCATCTTCTCCGGCGGCAAAGGGCTGTGTGGCCCGCAGCCGACCGGCCTCGTCCTGGGAAAGAAGGCGATCGTCGAGGGCATTTACGTCAACGCCAGTCCGGTCCAGAACATCGGCCGGCCGATGAAGGTCGGCAAAGAGGAGCTCGGCGGCATTCTGGCGGCGGTCGAGTGGTACCTTCACCAGGACCACCGGGCGATCATGCAGCGCTACGAAGACGTCGTCAAGCTCTTCGTCCAGCGGTTCGACGGCAAGAAGCCGGGCGTGAGCGCGCGCCGCGACTTCCCGAGCGAGGCGGGACAGCCGCACCCGCGCGCGCTGATTACGCTGGACGCGGCGGCGCTCGGCTTCGGAGTCGACCACGTCGTCAAGGCGCTGCGCGATGGCGAGCCCTCGATCGCGATCTCGGGCGGTCGCGCCGGCCTCTACGTCAATCCGCAGACGCTGCAGGAAGGTGAAGAGAAGATCGTCGCCCGCCGCCTGGCAGAAGTTTTGGGAATCTAGTGCTCGGTCAGGTGGGGCACACTGGAGTCTGTGAAGAATTGGCTCAAGGGCCAATTCTTCACAGACCTCATCCAGCGTGCCCCACCTGTCTGAGCACGAACGGATAGTGGAAAGGTAGTCATGGCGTCCAGAGTGAGCGGCGCACCGCCGCGGATTCACCTAGCGGAACGCTTGAAGGGGATCGCGCCGTCGGCAACGCTGGCGATCACCGCGAAGTCCCGGGCGCTGAAAGCGCAGGGCGTCGACGTGTGCGGGTTCGGCTCGGGCGAGCCCGACTTCGACACGCCCGCGCACATCAAGCAGGCCGCGATCGCGGCGTTGGAGCGCGGTGAGACGAGGTATGCGTCGGTCGCCGG
>DATLRG010000373.1:0-5033 GCA_035534795.1 Chloroflexota bacterium | reverse complement strand
TCGACCGCCCCGGCCCCGAGGAAGAGCAGCCCTTTGTAAACGGCGTGGTTGACCAGGTGGTAGAGCGCGAACAGGCCGGCGATGGCCGCCAGCACGTCGAGGTGGAACGACCGAAACGCCAGCGAGAGACCGATCGCGGCGACGATGATCCCGTCGTTTTCGATCGTGGAGTACGCGAGGAGTCGTTTCAGGTCGCGCTCGGTGAAGGCGTGGAGGATGCCAACGAAGGCGGTCACCGCGCCCAGCGCCAGGACGAACAGTCCCCACCAGGCCGGGCCGGCGCCGAGCAGGTCGACCAGGAAGCGCAGGATGCCGTAGAGGCCCATCCCCTCGACCGCGGCGGACAGGACCGCCGCGATGTGACTCGGCGCCCCGGCGTTCGCCCCGGGCAGCCAGAGCTGCAGTGGCAGCAGGCCGGCCTTGGCGCCGAACCCGAACAGCGCGAAGAAGAACACCAGATCGCGCAGAGAGGACGACAAGCCGGTTGCACCCGCGCGCAGCGCGACGAAGCTGAAGCCGCCACCGGCCTGGCCGAGGAAGAGGATGGCGCCGACGATACCGATCGTCCCCAGTTCGCCGACCGCCAGCATCTGATAGCTGGCACGGATGACCTCGGCATCTTCGTATTCGAAATTCACCGCCAGGTAGCTCAGGAAGGCCATGGCTTCCCAGGCGAGCAGGAACGTGATGGCGTCGGTCGCGCTGACGATCAGCACGAGCGTGAGGAGCACCAGGTTGAACAGCGCCAGGCCCGGCCCGACCGCCCGCTGCTTCGCGTGGCGTCCCAGCGAGCCGCTCGCGTAGACTGCGGTCGCGATCGACACCAGCCCGATGACGACGAGGAACAACGCGGCGAGAGGGTCCGTTCCCACGGTCAGCGGTCCGAACGGCAGTCCGGTCTCGAACCGTCCCACCGGCCCCGGCGCTCCCGCGAGGACCGCGCCACCCACGACGACGTCCCCGACACCCGCCAGCGCCGTCCAGCAGACCGAGGCAGCGGCGTGACGCGGAAACACGAGCGCGGCGACGACGCCGATCAGATAGAGCAGCACCGCGACCCAGAACGCCATCGCGATCATTGCTCCACTCCCGTGATGCCGTGCAAGGCCGGAGTCGGCGTCGCGCGCGCAGCTGGCCGGTCGCCCGATGCTTGCATCTGGCCGTGGCGCAGCTTCTGGTCGGCCCGCCCGATCGCCAGGAGCAGCCCGTGGATCAGCGCGAACGGCGTCGGCGGGCAGCCGGGGATGAGGACGTCGACCGGCAGGACCCGCGACAGGGCGCCCCGGGTGAGACAGCTCTGCCCGAAGATCCCCCCGTCGCAGGCGCAGGCGCCGACTCCTACGACCAGCCGCGGGTCCGGCATCGCCTCGTAGGTGCGCAGGAGCGGGGCTTCCATCGCGCGGGTCACCGGCCCGGTCACCAGCAGCAGGTCGGCGTGGCGCGGCGAGGTGCTGAAAAAGATGCCCAGGCGGTGCAGGTCGTAGTAGGGACTGGTGAGCTGCTTGATCTCGGACTCGCAGGCGTTGCAGGAACCGGCGTCCACGTGGCGAACGTGGAGCGATCGCTTGAAGAGGCGCTGAATCGCCTCGCGCAGTTGCTCGCTCACTCGCTCGATATCGCCGTCAGTTGGCATCGCGAGAGTCGGTCGGTCCACCGTCTGCTCCTCCGCGCGTGAGAGTTGTCGTGAAGATCAAATCGTCCGGCCGGCGCACCGCCAGCTCGTACTCAGTCGTCATGGACAGCGCCGCGCTCGGGCACGCCGCGACGCACAGCCCGCACATGATGCAGGCGCCGTAGTTCAGGTTGAACCGCACCCCGCCGCCCCCCTCCCCCGACACGGCGAGTGGGCGAGTCGGCGACGGGTCGACGGGGCGAGTGGGCGAGTCGGCGAGTGGGCGACGCGGCGACGCGGCGACGGACTCGTTTACAGCCGGGTCCGCTGTCGGGATCGCGGGCGTCTCGCCCCCGATTCCCGAATTCGACTTCTGGCCACGCGCTGGCACATCCCCGCTTCCCTCCGTCGCCCCTTCGCCGACTCGCCCCGTCGCCCCGCCGCCGACTCGCTGCTCCAGGGTGATCGCCCGAGGAAGACAGACCTGCACGCAGGCAGCACAGCCGTCGGCAGCGCGGCACCGGCCCGCGTCGAGCGCCGGCCGACCGCGAAAGCCGGTCGGCAAGGTCTCCGGCTCGCGCGGATAGCGGGTCGTCATGATGCCGGTGCGCAGGCCGCGAATCAGCCAGGCAAATTGCATCACGTCCTCCAGAGGGTGGGATCGGGAAGCATCCCGAATTTCTGGGCTCGGTCAGACCGGGACGGTTCACCACGCAGACGCAGAGGGAGCACCGAGAACACAGAGTATGCCTTCATGATTCCCTCTCTGTGTGCTCCGTGGGACCTCCGCGTCTCTGTGGTGAAGGTCGTCCCGGCCTGCCCGCGCAACGTTAGGGATGCTTCATGATCCATCTTGTCATTCAACGATCGGCGCCGGCGAACGACAGGCCGAAGCTCTGCTCGATCACCGGAAAGTCGGTCAGGATGTTATGACCCGGCACCGCCAGCGGAAACGCCTGCCAGTTCGCGAACGACGCTGGGCGGGCGCGGTAGCGCGCGATGGTCCCGTCCGGGCCAAACGCGACCCAGTGCAAGCTCTCACCGCGCGTCGATTCGGCCCAGCCGAGACCGGTCGCACCCTCGGGGGGCAGGTCGATCTCCGCGGAGATCGGCCCGCCGGGAATGGCGTCGATCACCTGCTCGGCGATGCGGATCGACTCGCGCGCTTCGGCGAGTCGAATCCGGAAGCGCGCCAGCGCGTCGCCGGTCTCGATCACCGGGACCGCGAAGTCGACCGCGTCGTAGGCCGCGTACGGATGATCGCGCCGCAGGTCACGGTCGATGCCCGAGGCGCGCCCGATCGGACCAACCGCGCCGAAGGCGCGCGCGTCGTCCGGTCGCAGGATGCCGGTCCCCTCCAGTCGGTCGAGGTGCGAGGCGGAGCCAAGCAGCAGCGGATCGAGCGTGTCGAGACCCGCGCGCAGCTCGTGCAGCGCGCGTCGGATGTTGCCCAGCACCGGCGCGTCGAGGTCACGCGCGAGACCGCCAGGCACGTTCAGGCCGAACAGGTACCGATGGCTGGCCACCGCCGCGTTCAGGCGCAGGAGGCGCTCCTTGAGAATCTCGCACTGCGCCTGGCCGACGCCGAGGCCGGTCGCCTGGCAGAGGTCTGCCTGGTAGCCGACGTGGTTGTAGAGCCGCTCCAGCTCCGCGAACAGAGTGCGCAGGTACCGCGCGCGCTCCGGCACGACCGCCCCGCTCGCCCGCTCGATGGCCTGACAGAGCGCCAACGAGTGGGCGAAAGCGCTGGTCCCCGAGATGCGCTCGGCGACCAGCGGCGCGTGGAGCAGGCCGAGACCCTCGGCGCGCTTCTCGACGCCGCGGTGCTTGTAAAAGAGCTGCAGACGCAAATCGACCAGCTCTTCGCCGACCGTGCGGAGCGTGTAGTGGCCCGATTCGACGACGCCCGAGCGTACCGGCCCCAGTGGGTAGTCCACCACTCCCTCGGGCGCCGGGGCGAGGGGGAATAACTCATCCTCGGCGCTCGCGGCAACCCGAGGGACCGGCGCTGCCCAGTCCAGCTCGCGCCGCAGGAGGTAGGCATCGGCGGGCCAGTCGGCGGGACGACGGAGCCGACGCAAGCCCGGATGACCGCGCGGCTCGATCCCCAGCTCGTCGCGGATCTCGCGCTCGTACCAGCCGGCGACCGGCAGGACCGGGGTGATCGACGGATACCACGGCTGGCCCGGGTCGACGTCCACGACCAGATCGAGCCAGGTCGCGGTACGATCGAACGCCCAGACGAGGTGAAGCTGGAATCTCCCCGCGTGCGCGCGCTCGTCGACCGCGAACAGATCGGCGAAGGCGGTACCGGACCGCTCCCCGAGCAGCCGTACCGCTTCCGCCAGATCAGCCGCGCGGACCGTCGCCGTGGTGATGCGCCGCGAGCCCTCTCCGGCGTCGCGCAGAATCGCCGCGACCGTCTCTGATGCCGGCGGTGTCTGCATCATGGTGTCCCTCCCAGGACAGCAGCGCTCTGGCGGAGAAGCTCGCCCAACGGTCCCGGAATGACCACCCCGAGACCGACCACCAGGACCAGGCTCGCGATCATCGCCACCAGGCCGGTCCGGCTGATCTCCCCGCGCGGCAGGTCGGGCGCCGCTTTGCCGAACGCCATTCGGTTGATCGGGCTCAAGAACCGGATGAAGATGATCGCGATCAGCGAGAGGACGACCATCGCGGCCAGGGCCTGTCCGCTCTGAAAGCCGGCGCTCAGGATCGAGAACTCACTGATGAAAATGCCAAAGGGCGGCGAGCCGGTCAGCGCCAGCGCGCCGACGATCAGAATGGCGCCGGTGATCGGCATCGAGGTCACCACGCCGGCCACGCCGTCGATCTGCTTGGTCCCGTAGCGCAAGCTCACCTGGCCGGTCGCGAAGAACATCAGCGACTTCGCCAGCGCGTGGCCGATCATCTGCAGCAGCGCCCCGTACAGGCCGAGCGCTCCGCCGAAAGCGATTCCCACCGAGACGATGCCCATGTGCTCGACGCTCGAATAGGCGAGCAGCCGCTTGAAGTCGCGCTGGCGCAGGATGAACAGCGCCGCGATCAAGAGCGAGAGCAGTCCGAACGCCAGCAGCAGCGCGTTCGGGTAGGAACGTCCCAGCGACGGCGTGGCCAGCGCGTAGTAGCGGAGGATCCCGTACATGGCCGTGTTGAGGAGCACGCCCGAGAGCAGCGCGCTGATTGGACTGGGGGCCTCGCTGTGCGCGTCCGGCAGCCAGGTGTGCATCGGCGCCAGGCCCGCTTTGGTGCCGAATCCCACCAAGATAAAGATGAAGGCGAGCCGCATCACCCCCGGGTCCAGCCGGGGTGCGACCGGCGCGAGCACCGACCAGTTGAGATCATACGACGGCCCCAGCACCTGCACGGCGGAATAGTAGGCGAGCACCGTCCCGAAGAGCGCGAGCGCGATACCGAC
>DATLRG010000372.1:0-3092 GCA_035534795.1 Chloroflexota bacterium | reverse complement strand
TCGAAACGATCGAGGAGACGGTAGTAATAGGTGAACATGCGCTTCGCGAAGTCGGCCTCGGCCTGGCTCTGGACCTCGATGTGGACGAGGACCCAGGCGTCGGTGCCATCGGTGCGATAGACCTGGACGAGCTTGTCGACGACCTGCCGCCCGTGCTCAGCCTCGCGCTGGATTTGCCGCAGCTCCTGATCGAGGAACGTGTGCCCCCGCGACCAGTCGATCGCGGCGAATGCCCGCGGGAAGAAGAACGCCAGACATTCCGGGAGGAACGTCTCGACGGCTTCCTTCCAGGGCGAATCGTAGTCATCGGGACCGACGCTCACGCGCTCTCCCTTGCCAGCCTCGTCGAGGCTGGCCACTTCGATGAGATAGGTGTGCTGATGATAGCATGGAGCCGAAATCGTACTCAGCTTTTCCGCATCGGCGTCGATCAGCTACGCCTTCCCGGACTGCTGGGCGAGCCGCGAGGCGCGAGTCGTTCTCGCCGGTTTCTTCCCGAAGCAGACGTCCTTCATCCTGCCGATTGCCTGGGGAATTCCCGTGCTCGTGCTGATTCGCCACGCCGAGGTCACGATCGACCCCGTTGCGGCCTCCCACATCGGGACGCTGTCGCCCGAGGGCGCGGTACAGTCGGCCAGGCTCGCGAACCAGCCAGTGCAAAGATTGCGGTATCTTCACTCTATTGATAGAATCGAAAGTAATATCACCATTTGCAACAGGCCCCGGTGGGCGGAAAGGAGGTGTCTCTGATGCAAGCAACAGTGAAGGCTGCGACCATTCGTGCTCTCGCCGACCTCGAGCAGGAGATGGCCGAGACGCAGCGGATCGCGGAGGCCGAAGCCTTGCACGAGGCTCTCGCGGCACTGGCTCGCCCCGCGCGGGGCTGGCTCAGCACCGGCCAGGCGGCAGAGCGCTTAGGGGTGACCGTGCCGACGGTAAAGGACTGGATCCGGCGCGGCACCCTTGAAGGGCAACCCGTGGGTAGTCGCTGGCGGGTGTCCGAAGCCAGCGTGGACAAGGTACTCCGCGTTCGCGAGATGGTCGCCGAGCAGGACGAAGAGGGCTACCCGTCTGAGGAAGAGATCCGCGCGCTGACCCGACAGGTTCGCCGGCAGATGGCCGCCGAGCAAGCGCAGCAGATTGGCTGAGCCCACTTTTGATCATGTCACTCTCGATTCCGGCGTCCTCCTAGGCGCCAAAAATCGAGAGTTCCTGGCGGCCGCCGACCTCGGCTACTACCGCGGCTACTGGAGCGTCTGGATCGCGAATGAATTTGCCCGCGTGCGCACTGAGTGGATCGCGACGCGAGCGGCGCGCCAGCTAGCGAGCGTGCCTGACTTGAAGGCCAGGCTGGGGCGGTCGCGAGATAAGGTGAACGCCGAGATCGCCCTTTTGGCCCGAATTCTAACACTGGTCGACTATCTTTCCGCTGCGAATGCCGATCTCGACTGGTTGCGAGACGAGGACGACCGGCCGATTGTCCAGACGGCCATCGCCGCCGGGGTCCCGGGTACGCTCGTGACCGACAACCGACGGGACTTCCCACTTGGCGAGGTTCGCAATGGCATCCTGATCCTGAGCAGCGCCGCCTTCTTGGATGCACTTTACCGTGCCAATCCCGATGCCCCAGCCGCGATCGCCGCCTACCTGGGGCCCGAACCGCGAAGATGAGGGCCTCGTGACGCTCGAGTCTCATGGCAATCGCGGTCAAAGGTCGAGCGGATTGCGAATATTCGCTCCAGCGTCGACAATCATCTGGCCGGCAGAACGACGTGTCAGCACTCGACCGATGAGGTAATGGGCTATGACGAAGATTGGCGTCATCACCTTTGCGGGGCCAGGTCAACCGCCCCAGTTGCAGGAGGTCCCGCGGCCGGACGTTCCCGCTCGGGCCGCGCTGATCCGCATCGACGCTTGCGGCGTCTGTGGAACCGACCTGCACATTCTGAAGGGACACTGGCCGAAGCCCTTGCCGTGGCCCCTCACCCTGGGTCACGAGCTGGCGGGCGTCATCGACGAGATTGGCCCGGATCTCCGGACCGATTTTATGGGCCAGCCGCTGACCGTCGGCTCGAAGGTCATGCTCCCACCATTGATGCCATGCGGGGAGTGCTATTACTGCGTCCACTATCCGGCGCGGGCCAACAAGTGTCTGAATCCGGTCTACTACGGGCGGTATATTCCTTTCGCCAGACCGCCGCACCTCTGGGGAGGCTGGGCGGAGATGGTCTACGTCGACCTGGATATGCTGCCGGGAACCAAGATCTACAAGCTGCCTGATGCCATGTCGCTCACGCTGGGCTCACTGTCCGAGCCGCTCACTTCGTGCGTGCGCGGACTGAACCGGGCGATTCGCAACCCGGGCGCGGCCGACGGATTTCGGATCGGCGACACCGTCGTCATTCAAGGATCGGGACCGATTGGCGTGCTGGCACTCGTCGCCGCCCGGGAGATGGGCGCCGGGCGGGTGATCGTCGTCGGCGCGCCGGAGAAGCCCCGACTGGAGATCTGCCGGGCCTTTGGTGCCGACGAGACGATTTCGCTCGAGCGCTACCCGACGTCAGAAGCGCGGATCGGCGCGGTGCGGGAAGCCGTTGGCGGCTATGGGGCGGACGTCGTCGTGGAATGCAGCGGCCACCCATCGGCGGGGCCGGAGGGGATCGAGATGCTCCGTGACGGCGGCACCTACGTTGAAATGGGCCAATTCACCGACGCCGGCAGCATTCCGACGAACTGGCATCGCATCTGTACCAAAGACCTGACCATCGTCGGGAGCTGGGCCTTCACCGCGAACGATATCCCCCTCGCGATCGATGTCCTGCGTCGTGCCGCCGATAAATATCCCTGGCAGCTCCTCCAAACGGAGTACCCATTCAGCGAAGCGGGCGTCGCTCAGGCCATCGCCGACGCCAACGCGATGGCGTGCGTGAAGGCGACGATCCGGCCGGCTTGGGGCTGAAGGGGGAAACTGGGCGACGTCGCCGCGGTCGGCGGCGTGCGCGGTGCCGCGGCGTGAAGCCGGCGAGCTGGGGGTCGAGTCGAGCTTCCTGGTCAGTTGGATCTGACGCGGAACCCCTGAAGGGTAGCCGGTT
>DATLRG010000371.1:0-2254 GCA_035534795.1 Chloroflexota bacterium | reverse complement strand
CAGGCATGGCACCCGGCCCATCAGCACTTTGCGGTTCCGCTGGCGATGCAGGCGCAGTTTTTCGCGGGAGCAGTGCTCAGTCTCCTGGCCTGGTGGCTCGAGAATGACATGCCCTACTCTCCTTATCAGATGGCGCAATATCTGCTGTCGTTTCACGGACCGTCGCCCTCTCACCCTTGACGCTCGTGGGGGACACCGGCACCAGCATCGCCAGAAGCCGGCGGGAGAGTATCGGCCCGTCCTGGCCGTCTCAGCGCAAACCGATGAGTCCGGCGTCGGTTGAGACGAAGCCGCACGCTTCGTAGAACGGGCGCAGGTGCGGCTCGAAGTCCACGTGCACCCAGTGCATCCCGCGCTCGCGGGCTACTGCGACCGCTTGCGCGACCAGCGAGCGGCCGATCCCCCGGCGACGAAAGTCGGGGCGGACGGTCGGCTCGAGGAGGAATGCGTGGATGCTGCCATCCCAGGCCAGCCGGACGAAGCCGATCAGCTCGTCGCCGGCGTAGGCGCAGACAAAAGCCAGCGCCCGCTCCAATTCCGGACCGAAGTCATAGGGCGGATGGTGATTGGGCCACGAGACAAGGTAGAGCGCATCCAGCTCGGCGTTGCTGACGGGTGGATTGATGCGGTATTCGATCTCCATCGTTGCCACCGCGTTACGAGGTTAGGCGCATTATAGCCTAGTTAGTCGTGCGATCGACACGTTTGCCGGGCTTCCGCGCTCGGAACGACAGTTCCGGGAAAATCCGCTGAATTTGGCGGATGCACCATTTAGTTCGACATATAATAGGAAATAGAGTTCGGCTTGGCGGGGCGATCGGCGTTGCGGCCTGCTGCCTTGCCAGGGAAAGGGGTGCGATGGAAACTGGCTACCCGCCAGATCTCAGCACGGTGGCGCGGTGCTTCGCCGATGCCCGGGAATTCCCCTCCTCGCCGCTCTATCGCGCGCTCGCGCGGACGGTCGCTGGCAACGCCGCCCTTTTGCGGCTCGCCGCGCGGGGGCAGCCTGGCCAGTACCCGACCTTCCTCTTTTTCGGGGCGGTGCACGCCCTGCTGCTCGCCGGCGCCGATCACGAATTGGCCCGCTACTATCCGTCGCTCGCCGGCGCCAACGCCCTGCCGCCCGACGCGGCCGGCCCGGCGCTCGTCGCCTTCTGCGCTGCCTACGAGGCCGAGCTTGCCGCCCTGATCGAGACCCGCCTGGTGCAGACCAACGTCGTCAAGCGGGCGCTGGCGTTCTGGCTTGGCCTGGCCGCCATTGGCCGCCAGGTCGCCCGGCCGGTCCACCTGATCGAGATCGGCGCGAGCGCCGGGCTACTGCTCCGCTTCGATCGCTACGGCTACCGACTCGGCGGCCGCCACTTCGGCGACCCGGGCTCGCCGGTCCAGATCGCGGCTGAATGGCGATCCGACCGGGCCGTTCCCGACCTCGACCGGTTGCCCCCGCTGGCCAGCGTGACCGGCGTCGATCTCCACCCGCTGGACGCGCGCGACGCCGCCGACCGGCGCTGGCTCGAGGCGCTGGTCTGGCCGGAGAATCGCCACGAGGCCGACCTGCTGCGCCACGCCCTCGCCATCGTGGCCGCCGATCCGCCGGCTCTCCGCGCTGGCGACGCGATCGACGTGTGCCCGGCGATTGCCCGCGAGCTGCCGCCCGGCGAGCCGCGCGTCGTCTTCCACGCCGTGACCCGGCTGCACGTCCCGGCCGACCGGCTGACGGCCTTCGACGCCGCGATCGCCACGCTCGGGGAAAACGCGCCGCTCTACTGGCTCTCCTTCGAAGGCCAGGGCGCGCTCGACCTCCGCGACCCCTCAGACGCGCTCAGCCATCTGGCCACGGTCGAGGGACATCTGGAATGGGTTCAGCCGCGCGAGCGGTGAGGGCCTTGTCCACTCAACGCGCAACGGCACGCTCGAGTCGATTGAGATCGTGCGTGCTGGAGAATCGGATGCCCAGCTCGGCGCAGCGAAGGCGCGCCTCGCTCCGAAAGCCGGTATTCGAGACATACCAGCGTTGGGCGACGGCGATACCTGTCTGTGCCGTGAAGATGTCGCACTTGCGGGAGAAAAGCTCGACGTGGCTCCGGGTCACGCCCCCGGCGATGTGCTTCGCCTCCACGGACCAAACTTCACTTCCCCGGGTCACCGCGTCGAGCTCGACCGTGGCTGCATGTCCGTGAACCGCGCCGATCGGATCGACAAGCTCGACTTTCGAGACATCTTCGATCGTTGGCAGCGTCACCTGGCTGTCCAC
>DATLRG010000370.1:0-8220 GCA_035534795.1 Chloroflexota bacterium | reverse complement strand
CTTCGGGCGCAGGGACCACGGCGACCAGCAAGCCCTCTTCCCGCAGTCGACGGCGCGCCTGCGCGTAGGTGGCGTCTCGATCGGCCAGTAGTTCTCGGACACGCCGCAAGACTCGCTGATCGCGGGGCGAAAACTCCCGCGACCGCCCGTCACCACCCTGGGCTTCAGGCGATAGTCCCTCGGCGAACTCCTGAGTCCACCGACGGACGGTCGGGACGGGAACCCCAAGGCTCTGCGCCAGGGAGCCGATCTTCATCCGATTTTCATCGATGGGGCCAACCGCGCGATCGCCGCGAGTGCGAAACTTTGGCCCAGATCCATGAGCTTACTCTCGGCGTGGCATTGGGCACGGGGCGCCGGTCGTCGCCGCGGCCAGCCCTACTCCGGCGGCTTGCGCCGATCGACCTCGGCACGCGCCGCGTCCGCATCCTGGAACCACTGCGCGTTGATCGCCTTCCAAACTTCCATGTCGTCCGGTACCGCGTCTTCCGGATAGATCGCCGTCACCGGGCAGGCCGGCTCGCACGCGCCGCAGTCGATACACTCTTCTGGGTTGATGAACAGCATGCGGTCGACGCCCTCCTCGAAGTGAATGCAGTCGACCGGGCAGACGTCGACACAGGATCGATCCATGGTGCCGATGCACGCCTCGATGATCACGTACGCCACGCAGGTCTCCTTCTCGTCATATCGGGAGCACAGTCACGACCAACTCTGCTCCCGATATCAGGCGGCCCGGCCGATTGTCCTTCTCGCCATCAGCGGACGGTGCCCGCAGGCGCATTGTACCATGATCTGCACAAAAAAATGCGTGCCCCGGTGCCCCCGGGGAACGCACGTGGTGGGGAAGTGGACCTGACAGCCGGAAAGTACGAGATGCCTTGAATCGCGCAACCGCGAGAGCCGCGGCGAAGCGACACACGGTCCGTGGCGGCCTTGCCGTCAAGCGCAACTCCGCGCCGATCGACCGTGGCCGGTTCAGCCGGCGTCCGCGGTGGCGTGGTCGGCTAACCTCAGCGACAGTCTCAGTGTAGCGGGGGCGATGTGAACGGCGTATTAACGATAACTTGACCAGAGTGAACAAAACATGAAAGAGGACGATGGGGGCTGCGGAACCGGTAGCCGGCACGCGGCTCGGTGACGATGTACTGTGGCTCGGAGGGGTCTGATTCGATCTTGCGCCGCAAACGTCGGATGAAGACGCGCAGATAATCCAATTCATTGCGGTACTCTGGTCCCCACACGCGCTGCAGCAGGATCGAGTGCGTCATGAGCTTGCCGGGGTTCGTGGCCAGTTGCTCGAGGAGACCGTACTCGGTGGGGGTCAACCGCACCTCCTGGCCGTCGACGACGACGAGGCGGCGCGCGAAGTCGATCCGAATGCGCCCATCTTCGAGGACGGGCGCCGCCGACGTCGCCTGACGAGCGCGGCGAAGCAAGGCGCGGACCCGCGCCAGCAGCTCGTCTCGGCTGAAGGGTTTGGTCAGATAATCGTCCGCCCCCAGGTCGAGGGCGCGGACTTTATCCTGGTCGGCCTGCCGGCCGCTGAGCACCAGAATCGGAACGGTCGACTGCTGCCGGATTTGCTGACAGACGGCGAAGCCATCCAATCCGGTCATCACCAGGTCGAGGACGATCAAATCCGCGGGCCAATCCTCCAGGATCTGCAACGCCTCCTGGCCACTACCCGCACCCCTCGAGTCGAACGACTTCCCGAGGAGAGAGCGGATCAGGGCGACCAGATCCTGGTCATCGTCTACCACGAGCGCCCGAGTTCTGTGCATACTACCCCTCTGAGCAGAATTGGCGTGGAATGCAGGCTCCTGAGGTACAGTCGATCGGTCAGCCAGCGCGGACCATTCTAGCTGGCGCAGCGCGATGACGCAACCGTCGGCCGTGGGTCGACAGAGCATCGTCAACTGAGCTCTTCGCGACAGCACGGAGAACGTGAAGCCGACCTCGAGACGCGATCTGAGACTGCACGAGTCCTCGCTTCTCCCCCAGGCGGGTGGGGCACGCTGCCCAGCCAACGTGTTGTCTTCACAGCTTCGTCGCGGAGTGCCGGTCCGCCAACCAGAACGCTACGCTGACCGATCGCCCGGTCGCGAGCGTCAGTTGGCGTGGAAGCCGCGGCGACCACTGGACGAGCGAGCAGTGGTGCAACCGGTCGGTGGAAGGCCGATAGACAGCCAAGCAGCAAGGTATTAAGCAGCCCGCCGCGCGGCCTTGAGCATCCGCTTGCGCTGAGCGCGCTGAATCTTCGCGCGAAGCTTCTGGCTTTTGCTCAAGAAGCTCTGATGACGCTTGTAGTCGCTGATGATTCCGTGCTTGGCCACGGCAGATCGAAAGCGCTTGAGGAGTGAGTCGAACGTTTCGCCCTGACGTAGAGTCACCTGCATCTGGCTGTTCACCACCGTTCTATCGCCGATCACTGGGCAAGCAATTTTAACGCTGGCCCTCCCCAGGATCTCGCGAATCACCCATATTCTAGGGGTGATCCTCCCCGGTGTCAATTCTGGAACTTGCGCCCGCTCGCCGTTTTGGTTAGAATGGCGCAGCGAAGCTGAGGCGTTCGGCCTACCGAATGTGCTGGGACGACCTCGAGGGCTGGCGGGCGCCGCTGTTATGAAAGATCTGTCGATTCGAGAGTCATCGCCGAGTCGTGACCCGGCGGGCCAAACGCCAGGGGCTGCCCCGGGACCCGCCATCGATCAATCCTTGCTCGCCCGCTCATATCGGATTCTGAAGCTCGCTCCGACGTCGTTCTTCGCCGACTACGGCTGCCACGTCCGCATCTACGAGGAAGCCGTGGCGCTCGCCCGACAGGGCAGCGACGTCGTCATCTGCACCTACCCGGCCGGCCGCGACCTCGACGGAGTGCGAACCGTCCGATCTCTCGGCCTCCCCGGTGGCCGCCAGATTCGGGTCGGATCGTCGGGTCACAAGCTGTACCTGGATGCCCTCCTCTCGGTTCGGGGCATCGGGGCGGGGCTGCGCTACCAGCCGGACATCGTCCACGCCCACCTCCACGAGGGCGCGCTGATCGGGTACCTGGTCAGCCGCGCGTCGCGGTGCCCACTCGTGTTTGACTTCCAGGGCAGCCTCACCGCCGAGATGGTGGATCACAACTTCCTCTCCCGCACCTCCCGCCTGTATCGTCCGTTGCGCTGGGTCGAACGAACGATCAACCACCTGGCCGACGCCATTATCACGAGCAGCAACTCCGCCGCCGACGTCCTGGTGCGGGACTTCGGGTGCTCGCCCGCGAAGATCTTCCCCGTTCTCGACGGCGTGGATACGGACGTGTTCCGCCCATTCTGGGAGTATGCAGACCAGGAGCGGCACCGCCTTCGCGCGGCGCTCGGTATCCCGCCTGGCCGCAAGGTGGTGGCATACCTCGGACTGCTCGCGGAGTACCAGGGAAGCAGCTACCTGCTGGAGGCCGCCGCGAAGGTCCTCGCGCGGCGCTCCGACGTGCATTTCCTCCTGATGGGCTATCCCGGCGAGGCACGCTACCGTGCGCTCGCGGATCACCTCGGCATCTCGGCCTGGGTCACGTTCACCGGCCGGGTCGCCTACGAACGCGCGCCGCGCTACCTCGCCGTGGGAGATGTCGCCGTGGCGCCGAAAGTGTCGGCGACCGAGGCAAACGGCAAGCTCCTCGACTACATGGCCGTTGGGTTGCCGACAGTTGCCTTCGACACGACGATCAACCACGACGTGCTCGGGCTGGCGGGGATCTACGCCCCGGTGGGAGATGCCGATGCGCTGGCCCAGAAGCTGCTCGACATTCTATCGGACGATGCAGAAGCGGCGGACCGGGGTCGAACCCTCCGACGCCGAGCCGAAGACCATTTTTCCTGGGCGACTTCTGCCCGCCGAATTCTCGACATTTACGGCATGCTGACGTAGACGGTTTCAACGAGGACAGCCGGGTGGATCGTTTGTGGACGCCCTGGCGCATGGCATTCGTCCAGGGTGAAAAACCACGTGCCTGCATCTTTTGCACGTTGCCGAAGCAGAACCGGGATCGAGAAAACTACATCCTCCACCGAGGGCGCCACAACTTCATCATCCTCAACGCGTACCCCTACACCAGCGGGCACCTGATGGTCGTGCCGTTCGCGCACGTCTCGACGATCGAGGATCTCGAACCGCCCGTCACCGCCGAGATGATGGAGCTCGCCAAGCGAGCGCTGGCCGCGCTGCGAAGGGCCGAACGGCCCGAGGCGTTCAACGTGGGGGTGAACATTGGCAAGGCCGCCGGCGCGGGGATCGCCGATCACGTCCACCTGCACGTGGTGCCGCGCTGGACCGGCGATAACAACTTCATGCCGGTCGTCGGCAACGCGCGGCTCCTACCGGAAACTCTGGCATCGACCTACGACAAGCTCAGGACTGAGTTGCTCAATGCATCGTCGCGATCGTGATCGCGTCCTCCAGCTCGTGAATGTCGAAAGGCTTTTGGAGCACGCCCACCACCTGCCCGGCGGGGCGGAGCTGCCCGCAATGCGCCGAAACGACGATCACCGGTATTCGGCTGGTCCGAGGATCCAGCGCGAACTCACGGAGCACGCTGTGCCCGTCTTTTACAGGTAGGTTCAGGTCGAGGGTCACCAGGTCCGGGCTGATCGCCCTGGCCAGGCGCACGGCCTCATCGCCGTCGCGGGCACTATACACCTTGAACCCCCGCCGCTTAATGATCTGCGCGAGCAGCTCGCCAATTCCCGGTTCGTCCTCTACGATGAGTGCGCGCTGCACTGCCGTCGCAGCGCTAACATCTCTGGAAACAGAGATGGTCGTCGTTGTCATCCCGTAACCTCGCCAATATTTGTAACGTTGCCCGCGATCCGCACGCTCGTCGACCGCTTCCATCGAGTCAGTGGTATGACTTTACAGCGGTTTCTGGTGACATTGAGCGCGCGTGCGATGTCGGCGAGCTCGACGAATCAACGCGCGGTGGACCGGGTCAGGAGACAAAGGATTCGAGCGGGTTGATCAACCGTGGGTGCCAGTAGACAATCTACCCCGCGTTGGCCGGGGAGAAATCTTCGCTGCCAATCCCGACGCCTTTATAGCCGCACGTTAGATGTTGATATACTCGATGAGGAATAAGAAAGGCGTAGGAACGAACGTGAAAAGATAAAAAATGCGTTAAAATTGCGAATCTGGTCGCCAGGGGTACCGTCGGGATGGTGCCGAAGGGGAGATTTGAACTCCCACGGGCGAATGCCCACTACGCCCTGAACGTAGCGCGTCTGCCGATTCCGCCACTTCGGCGCGGTGGAGCTGAGGGGACTCGAACCCCTGACCTCAACACTGCCAGCGTTGCGCTCTCCCAGTTGAGCTACAGCCCCACGTCTCGTGGACAAGTATAGCACAACGGACTGGCCCGCGCAACGCCGCGGCAATCCCGATTGCCAGATAAGACGCGGCGTGATAGAAGTGTGGGGATGATAGGTCGAAGACGAACGTCCCTGGACCCACGGCCGCTCGTGCGCCTCCTTGCCGACTTGCCCCAGGAGCGGCGGGTCGCGCTCGGCGCGGTTTGGGGCCTGGCGGACCCGGGCGACCGGGGATGGGTGGCGACGCTGTACCATCGGATGATGGATGCGGCGACGCGCGACGACGTGGTGCGTCGACTGCCGGAGGCGGTTCAACTCGTCTTCGCGACACTGGCCGCGGGGCGGACGGCGCTCAGCGCGTCCGCCCTCTCACGCTCTCTGCCCTTCTCCGATGACGATCTGGAACAAGCCGTGGCTGCCCTCGAGGCGTCCGGTTTGGCCTGGCTCGTTCACCGCGTCGACCGCGGCGATACCGGGTCCGCTCGCCACTGGTTCGTGCCGCCGGAGTTGGGTGGGTCTCCGTCGCCAAAGCGGCCTGCTCCTCGCCTGTCGCCGCCGGCCGGTGTGGGACGAGATGCGCGGCCCACGGCGCCTACCCTTCAGTCGACGGAGGTGACGCTGGAGCGGGTCCGCCGACCGGGGGCCGTGGCAAGGACCATCGGAGATTCCGAGCCGCCGCGGCGGCAACGCGCGACCGACGCGGTCGGCTTCGACGTCGGCGTACCGGCGTATGCCGAGCACTGCGGAACGGCGCTTGGTGTGTGGACGCGAGCCGGCCGCGGCCTCGAGGCAGGACCGCGAGCGGCTGCCTGGCAGCGGCTGGACCTCGCCGGTCGGGTCCGTGCCCTGGCCCGCCTCTGGCTCGTCGACGAACAATCGCCGCGGCCCGTCTCCGGGCGAGTCCGCCGCGCGCTCTGGGACGCTCTGCGGAACGCCGCGGTCGACACCTGGTACGATCTCGACTCACTGGCCCGTCGGGCGGCGTGGTTCGCTGCGCCGGCCGGGAGCCAGGCGGCCGAGGCTGGGCAGTCGGCCGGGCCGACCGGCCTGGAACGGTCGATCGCCCGCCGCGACGTCGAGCTTGGGGTCGAGGTGCTCGCCTGGATCGGCGTGATCGCGATTGCCGACGACGCGCGAGGCCGTCCGGTCGCCGTTCGTCTGACGGCGGAGGGTCTGGGCGCGCTGACTTGAGTAGAAACGCGTTGACGATCCGGGTGGAATTCCCCGCGGCGCCGCGTCATTCTGCCGCTGCCATGAAGCCCTGTTCACACGATACTCTGCATGGAGATGAACGAGTGATCCTCACCAACCTGGCTGACGCCCGCGGCGTCTTGTTCGACCTCGACGGCGTCGTCTACCTTGGCTCGACGCCGCTGCCGGGCGCCCAAGCTGTTTTCGATTGGCTCGATCAGAACTCGCGTCCCTATTGCCTGGTCACGAACAATTCCACCCGAACGCCCCAGCAGTACCAGGACCGGCTCCTCGCGATGGGTATCCGCGTCCCCTTGCCGACGATCTTCACCTCGGCGTTGGCGACGGCCCAATACTTGAAGAAGCAATATCCGAAGGGGGCACCGGTGTACCAGATCGGCGAGGCGGGCCTGCGGGAAGCGCTGGGCGAGGCCGGATTCTGGCACGAGGACAAGCGGCCCGAGGTCGTCTGCGTCGGACTCGATCAACACCTCACCTACGACAAGCTCCGGATCGCTTGCCTGGCGATCCGCGCTGGTGCTCGGTTCATCGCGACCAATCCCGACCGGACCCTCCCGACCGAGGTCGGGCTGGTCCCGGGCAATGGCGCGATCCTCGCGGCCCTCCAGGCCTGCACCGATGTGACCCCCCAGGTGATCGGCAAGCCATCGGCGACGATGATCGACCTGGCGATCGAGCGAATCGGCGTCCCCAAGGAAGCGACGGTGATCATCGGCGACCGCCTCGACACCGACGTCGAAGCTGGCGCCGCGGCTGGCATCACCACTGTCCTGGTGCTGACCGGCGTGCATCGACTGCCGGACGTGCCAAACTTCCCGGTCGCCCCGGACTTTGTCGTCGACGACCTGATCCAGTTCCGGGCAGCCCTCGCCGGGCAGGCGGTGGCGCGGCGGTACTCGCCAGAACAGGCCGGAGCCCCGTGACGATCCGCGGCTTGACGCGGAAGATGCTCCGGTCCATCGGACTGGGCATGTGTCATCGTGCCACTGCTTACGGCTGCCCTTCCCCCCGCTGGAGACTCCAGCCGACGCCTGTCTTCCAGGTGTATAGCGCGTTTGTCAGCGGCGGGTTCGACTCGAACAAAACGCTCACCCGCTCCGCCAAAGACGAGGGCGATCCACGCGGAAGAACCAGAATGCCGGCGTGGACCGGCACGACACCCCACGCTCGAGCCCAACGCCGCCACGCGTTGTGAAGGAGGGTGAAGTCCTTGCGATTGTGAGTGACCAGGGTCCAAGCGTGCTGCGCCGCGGTCAGCAATTGCTCGTCGTCGCCCGCCTCTTCCCGCTTGAGATCATGTGCTGCGATCGCGATGTGGCCAGCCCCACGCGGAAAGATCGAAACCTCGAGAGCAAAATCATGGTCGGTGTACAGAGCGGCCACGAGGGCTACGCTGCGTTAGCCGCGATACGGGCATCGATCAGGGGTCGGTATCGCCGATAGTACGCCAGAGCGGCCTCGACCGCTTCTCGTGGCAAGTGGTAGTCAGAGGCGACCTGACAAATGTCGTCATCCACGGCTTCTAGAGCCGGTTGCACAAGGATTGAGCAAGGAAGCGGTAGCCACAATGGGTGAACCACGCGCGGGCATGCTCTGCCGTCACCAGGGAGAGCGCCTCGGCGATCGCCGCCTCCAGGGCTGCGGTGGTGCGCGCGGCCGCCCG
>DATLRG010000369.1:0-11461 GCA_035534795.1 Chloroflexota bacterium | reverse complement strand
TGCACCGCGTGCATCCCACCCTCGTGCCACCTTCTCGCACTCCCTCGGAGGCCCGAGGCCAGTCCGCGAGACAGGCGGCGTTTGACGGCCCGACTAGTATTGCACTATCCTGATAGTATCGAAAGTGCGCATCTCGACGAGGTAAGGATCCGATGAGAGAGGCCCGCGTCAGCATTGGGCAGGTCAAGCGAGATATCTCTGAGCTGGTAAA
This sequence comes from Chloroflexota bacterium, assembly GCA_035534795.1. GTDB lineage: Bacteria > Chloroflexota > UBA6077 > FW602-bin22 > CADDYW01 > JAJPKB01. The sequence continues at coordinate 11,250 of DATLRG010000369.1, read as the reverse complement.
TCGAGTCGCTTATGGCGACGAGCGCGTTGTCTTGACGTCGCGCGGGAAGCCGAAAGCAGCGCTCGTGAGCATCGAGGATTATCGGCGTTTGCAGCAAGAGGAGGTCGAGGCCAGGCTAAGGCGGTGGGAAGCATGGAAGGCTGAGAACGACAAGCTGACCGCGGACATTCTCGCCCGCCGCGAGGGGCGGTATGTCGACGTCGACGAGATCTTGCGCGCGAATCGGGAGGACCTCGAGAGCCGGGATGATTGGATTATCAGCGATCATTGATTCGAGCTTGGCCTTCAGGGTGGCTGTCGCGAACCCGCTCCAGGACCAACACCGCGCCTTGATCGGGCGCTTACTCGGCCAAAGGTGTCGGCTGGTTGCCCCTACTCTGTGGGTTTACGAAACCACATCGGCAGTGTGCAAGGCAGTGCATTTTGAGCAACTGACGCGATCTCAGGGCCAGCAAGCGTTAGCCGAAATCGCCGCGATGGGCGTTGATCTGATCGCTCCCGACGGAGCACAGACGCGACACGCCTTCGACTGGACCATCCGGCTTAAGCGGGCCCCGGCGTACGATAGCTACTACCTCGCGTTAGCCGAAACGCTGGGCTGCGACCTCTGGACGGCAGACCGCCGGTTGGTCAACGCGGTAAATCTTCCCTGGGTCCGCATGGTTGACCCCGGTGCCTGATGTCCGGGGCAGCGGTTGACCCGCGGAACGCACCAGGTCGGCGCGTTCGCCGCCGCGCTCGGCACGCTGGCGTTCATCGGGCCGACCGCCGCCGACTCGACCGCGGTCCAATCCGTCCTTCGCCTGGTTCAGATTAGTCCACTCGCGCCGCCCGTCTCCTGGCCGAGCCTGGCCGGCTTTTTCGTCTGCGCGCTACTCGGGGGAACCGCACCGGATCTAGATAAGCCTCGCCAGTTCTGGGCGCGCGCGCTGGCCCACACCGCGTTCGGCGGCCACCGGCACCTCTCGCATTCGCTGGTCGGCTTGATCCTCGCGAGCGCGCTAGCCGGTCTGGTCCTGGGGGGCGTCGGGCCGGCCTTCGGAATCGCGCCGGCCCTGCCGTTTCTGGGCTTCGTCGCCGGCTACGTCAGCCACCTGGTCCTGGATAGCCTGACGATCGAAGGCGTTCCCTGGCTGTTTCCGGTTCATACCTACGTCGGCGTGCCGCCCTGGAGCCACCTGCGGGTGCGCACCGGCAACTTCGTCGAGCAGTTCGTGGTGATGCCAGCCCTGCTCGCGTCGATCGGCTGGATCGGCTACCACGCCGGCGACGCGCTGATCGCGTGGTGGCGCTAACTCACCGCAGCCAGCCGCGCAGCAGCTCCGCGCTGTGGACGACCGCGGGCATCGGGTCCTCGGCGCTTGGCTCGTGTTCGACCGAGATGGCGCCCTGGTAGCCGATCTCCTTCAGTACGTTCACGACACCCTGAACGTCCACGACGCCCTCATCGTAGGCGCAAGAGTGCCAGCCCTCGGGCGTTTGGTGGACTTGCTTCAGGTGCATGTGCAGGAGGTGATCTTTCAGCTCGTGGGTCGCCTGGATCGCGTCGTAGCCGAACATGCCCCAGAAACCGGTGTCCTGGGTCACGCCGATGACCTCGCCATACTCGCCGATGCGGGCGAGGAGATCCCGTGGGTTCTTCTCGGGATGGTTCTCGATCGCGTACTTGATGCCGTATTCCTTGCCGAGATCGTAGGCGAGCCGCGTGTTGCTCGGGTTGAGACCCACGCCGAGCACCGGCGCGCCGATTGCCTTCGCAGCCTGGTAGACCTTCTCGGCGTCGGCGCGGCTCAGGTCGGGACGGCCCAATCCACCGGTGTAGGCCACGACCTGGAGGCCGTGCGCCTTCAGGATCGCTACCGCCTCGCCGATCATCTCGCGCGATGCCACGAACGGGTTGAGGTGAGCGACCCAGACGTCGATGGTCGAGAAACCTGCCTCTTCGACCAGACGGCAGAGCTCGTCGAACTTCTGGCCGAAGCTGGGTCCGTGGAAAGCTTCTACGGTGGCCTTGTCCGCGGTGCCCCAGTTGAAGGGCCGCAAGCTGTAGTTGACCTCGCGAGCAACGTAGTTCGCCGTGATGAACGACACGCGCATCATCGCCAAAACCCTGTCCTTTTCTCCAAGTCCAGGCCCGCATCGGTCGAGCAGATGCCGGTCTGTCCGTGGCATTATAGCCGGTTCGCCGAATGGTTGACCTACTCAAGCACGTCCACGTCGTTCCCACCGTGGAACAACTATCACGGCCCCCTGACTTGTTCATCGGAACATCGACGGCGTCCGAAACTTCGGCGCGCGGTCCGAGGACCACGGTGCCCACGGCGCCATGGTCAGGCTGCACATGGCTAACAGGACGTCGTCGTAGTTCACCCGCCAGCCGGCGAAGCCACGCCAGGCCTGGTCTCGATCGGGCTTGAGGAGAACGCCTTTACTGGCGAGAAGGTCGCAGGCGGCATCGAACTCCGCGCGCGAGATGCTGATCGGGTCGTCGGGGAAGTGCGGATCGGGGTTGTACGGCAGGCGAAACAGGTCGACGATCTGTCGAAGCGCCAGGTAGCCCGCGCGGATGCAGAGGTCGGCGCGCGCATCCCTCTCCAGGTCGACGGTGGTCGCCGACAGCGCCGCCGCGTCGAGCACCGCTCCCGCTGCGGTGACCCAGGAACGTCCGGGGAACGGCGAGCGGAAGAAGCTCAGCGCGGCAAGAGAGGTGTGGCTCTCTCCGATGTCCGCGAACCAGACCTCCCAGGATGCCCAGAGGTCGCCGAGGCGATCCAGGCCGTGGATGCGCTGGAACCGGAGGATCAGCTCCACGGCTGAAGGTGGTGTGCCCGCGCGCACTTCAAGCAAGGTCACGGCCGTCTCGCGTCGCTGGAACGCGGCGTACATCGTCGGCAGGTAGGCGATCAGCAGGGCCACCAGCATCAACCCGACTGCCGCTTCCGACAGGGCGACGTTGGTCCGAACCGGGTCGTCGGCCATGGCGAAGCCGAGGGTGAAAACCGAAGAGCCGCTGATCCGAAACGCCTGGTACCACGACGGCACGCCCAGGGCCCAGAACATGGCAGTGTAGCCGATCGTCACCAGGAGAAGCCAGGTTGGCAGCAGGGCCAACACACTGAGCGGAGCGTAGAACGCCATGATTCGGTCGCGGTCGAGGTAGGTATGCGCCGAGTGCAGCCACAGATTGAAGACCCGTCGCATCACGACGAAAACCACCCGGACGAGCGTCTCGGCCGAGCCACGCGGCAGGACGATCGCGCGCACGGCCGACAGGCAGGTCGCGGCGACGACGGCGAAGCCGACCAAGAAGACAAGAACTTTGATGACGAACATCATCGTTGCAGCAATTCAACTCCGCCGGCGCGGGCCGGTCGCGCCGGGTAACCTCCTAGCGTAGAGTGATGTTATCATCGTCAGCCACGTTCAAGCAACCGACGTGAAGTAATGCCAGGGTGAGCGGTACCGGGATGCGCATGGCTTGCGCCGCAACTCAATCGCATCCCGGTACCGCTCATCCTGGAACAACTATGGAAGCGGGGCAGAGGAAGCGGGGCACGGTCGTCGCAGCGAGCAAAAAAAGAACCGGCGCCCAGATTTTTATCCGTGGACGCCGGTGAGAGCAAATTGAATCGCGTGCATGCATGATGATGCACCCGACCCCGGGAGGCGGGAATCACCCATTCGCCCTATCCCAGTACCCCCAAAAGTCCTATCGCGGCGGTCGCAAAGCAGACAGGTGCTCGTAGAGCGCGATCAGCAGCGGCTCGCTCAACGCCGCCCGCGCGCTCGCCCAGAACTCGTCCGCCCAGCCCGCGGCCGTCCTGCTTGCAGTTCGTCCCCCGCGGCGCCGTCGCCATCTCCGGTTCGTCTCGTCTCCTGGCTCCTGGCTCTCGCCTACTGACTCCTGGTTCCTGGCTCCGGTCTCCTCGCTCTGAACCTCTGACTTCCCACTCACGGCTTTTGACGTGCCCGACGTCGCCCGCTCGTACTCCAGCGCCTGCAGCGCCATCTCGAGCTTGTCCAATTGATGGACGAGCCGCGCCTCCGGGCTGGCGTTGGCGGCGTACTCTCGCCAGAGGGCATCGAGGGCCGGCCCCTCCGGCAACCCGCCGACGATCTCGGCGAACGCGGTCGATTCGAGCGCGTGCTTGTCACGCGGAGTCACGCGGTCGGCCGGGGTCAGGTCGCCCACGCGCGCCTCGGGCAGATCGTGCAGCAGGGCCAGGCGCAGCAGCTTCTCCACGTTCAGTCCAAGGCGCGGCCCGAGCAGCAGCGCCAGCACCGCGACCCGATAGCTGTGCGCGGCAACGCTCTCCGGGTGGGCAATCCCGACCCTGACCCAGCCGGCTCGCTGGGTCTGCTTGAGCTGCCCGGCCGCTTCCAGGACCTCGATCAGGCCCGGAAAGACGCTCGCCTCGCTCACGGCGAGCGCCGCGACAACTGCTTTGAGGCGCGTGTTGAGGAAAGGTTGATACACATGAATTTGCTGTCACCCGCGGTGACTCGTATCCCCATTGGAGGAATTCTCGGCGTCGAGGCGTTCCCAGTATACCATCCCGCTCTGCCAGGCAATCCCTTACTCAAAAGTGCGACCGTTCCCCGACAGACGGCGGTTACACGTCGCGGTATGATCAGCCCGGGATGAGCACCGGCGCGCGGCGATCGGTGCCACCGAGGAAAACCCGCTTGGGAAGCTACGATCGACTCGCCACCCCGCTGCGGAAAACGCAAACGACCTCCGGCCCAGCGGCTGCTCCACCGCAGCTCTGCCGTTTTGCGCGTAGCGCGTTGCGTGTCGCCTTTTGCGCGTTGCGTTTTGCGCGTTGCGCTTTGCGCTTTCGCCCGTTCCCGTCGGCGCGCCACCTGAACTCGATTGGGCGACTGTCCGGCAGCATCCTGGCGGTGGGCCTGGCGCTGGGCCTGCTCCCCGCCCTGGCGGCACCACGTTCTCCCTTCAGTCCAGCGTCCCCCCAGGCAGCGAGTATCGCGGACCTCTTCTGGTTCACCCTGATCGCTGCCGGTCTGATCTTCCTCGGGGTCGAGGGCACCATTCTTTATTCCGCTTTTGCGCACCGCGAGCGGCCGGGCCGCGAGGCGTCGCAGTTCCATGGCAACACCAGAGTCGAGATCATCTGGACGGCGCTGCCGGCGCTGCTGCTGCTCGTCGTCTTCTACCTGACCGTGCGCACGATGCACGACATCAGCGCCCCGCCGGGCGACCCGGTCGAGATCAACGTCGTGGGGCACCAGTGGTGGTGGGAGTTTAGTTATCCGAAGGAGGACGTCACCACGGCGAACGAGCTGCACGTACCGGTGGGCGAGCCGATTCTCCTCCACGTGACCTCCGCCGACGTGATCCACAGCTTCTGGGTGCCGCAACTCGCCGGGAAGCAAGACGCGAACCCTGGCCACGTCAACGACATCACCTTCACCGTCTCGGCACCCGGCACCTATCTGGGCCAGTGCGCCGAGTTCTGCGGTATCGAGCACACCTGGATGGCGATTCGAGTCGTGGCCGAGCCGCCGGCCCAGTATGCCGCGTGGGTCAAAGCGCAGCAGCAACCCGCGTCGCGGCCCACGAGTAACCTGGCGATTCTGGGCGAGACGATCTTCCAGAGCCAGACCTGTGGTAGCTGCCACGCGATCGCCGGTACCAGCGCGAACGGCGTGGCCGGCCCCAGCCTCACCCACGTGGGCAGCCGAGCGACGATCGGGGCGGGAGTCCTGGACAACACGCCGGCGAACATGGAGCGCTGGCTGCTGAACCCACAGGACGTCAAGCCGGGCGTCCTGATGCCCAACTCCAAGCTCACTCCCAACGATGCGAAGGCGCTCGCCGCGTACATGGAAAGTTTGCGCTAAAGGACCGACGATGGCCGAACAAACGCGTGGGTACGTCCCAACCTATCCCACGATCACCGCCCCCACGGGACTCTGGCGCTGGGTAGCGACGGTCGACCACAAGGACATCGGGGTCCTCTACATCGTGACGACGCTGGTCTTTTTCCTGATCGGCGGCCTGGAAGCCATGTTCATTCGACTCCAGCTCATCGCTCCGAACGCCAAGGTGCTGGACCCGGAAACGTACGACGAGTTCTTCACGATGCACGGCACGACCATGGTCTTCCTCACCGTCATGCCGTTACTGATTGGTTTCGCCAACTACCTGGTGCCCCTGATGATCGGCGCGCGCGACATGGCCTTTCCGCGCCTGAACGCGATGAGCTACTGGCTGCTTCTCTTTGGCGGCCTGCTGCTCTACTTCAGCTTCCTGGCGGGGCAGGCCCCGAATGGCATGTGGTTCATGTACGTGCCACAGACCCTGCCGCCGTACACCACCGGCCCCGGACCAAACTACTGGGCGGCCGGGCTGCTGGTTACCAGCGTCGGCACGATCGCCGCCTCGATCAATCTCACGGTGACGATCTTACTGTTGCGGGCGCCGGGCATGGCGATCACCCGGCTCCCGCTATTCGTCTGGACGGTGCTGGTCAACTCGTTCCTGATTCTCTGGGCGCTACCCCCCCTGGCCGCCGCGATGGTGATGATGCTCCTGGACCGCCTGGTCGGGACGCACTTCTTCGACGTTTCGGCCGGTGGCAACGTCCTGCTGTACGAGCACCTCTTCTGGTTTCTGGGCCACCCCGAGGTGTACATCTTGATCCTGCCGGTTTTCGGGATGGTCTCCGAAACGATTCCGGTGTTCGCGCGCAAGCCGATCTTCGGCTACACGTTCATCGCCGCGTCGACCGTCGCGATCGCGTTTCTCGCCATGTCCGTCTGGGCGCACCACATGTTCACCTCCGGCATGGGCCTCACCGAGGATACCTTTTTCTCGGCCGCGAGCATGCTGATCGCGATCCCAACGGGCGTCAAGGTCTTCAACTGGGTCGCGACAATGTGGCGCGGGGCAATTCGGTGGACGAGCAGCATGCTGTTCAGCATCGGCTTTATCGGCGAGTTTATCATCGGCGGCCTGACCGGCCCCATGCTCGCGACTGTTCCGGTCGACTGGCAAGTCCACGACAGTTACTTCATTGTGGCCCACCTGCACTACGTCTTCTTTGGTGGCAGCGTCATGGGCATCTTTGCCGCCGCGTACTACTGGTACCCGAAGATCACCGGCCGTCTAATGTCCGAGAATCTGGGAAAGTGGCACTTCTGGCTGACGATCGTCGGACTGAACCTGACCTTTTTCCCGATGCACCTTAACGGGCTGCTCGGCATGCCACGGCACGTCTACACCTATCCCAACCTGCCGGGCTTAGCCGAGCTCAACTTCTGGGAGACGATCGGCGCGTTCATTCTGGCAACGGCGGTCGTCGTGTTCGTTTGGAACGTCGTCGCCAGCGTGCGTTTCGGCCGAATCGCCGGCAACGATCCCTGGGATGCCTGGACCCTGGAATGGGCGACGGCCTCGCCTCCGCCGCCCTATAACTTCGCGTCGATTCCGCCGGTGCGCAGCCGCCGGCCCCTCTGGGACCTGAAGCACCCAGAAAACCCGGACCCAAGGTAAGCCAACCGATGACAGAGCAGCCGACGTCTGGCGTCGTCAATCACGGGGGATCAGATCAACTCGGCCGCGAAGCGATCCGCCAGATCAATCCGAACGTCCTGGGTATCATCATCTTCATTAGCTCCGAGGCCATCTTCTTCCTGTCGCTGATTGTCACCTACGTCGTCTACCGGGGTGCGAGCACCAGCGGTCCCGGCGCTCACGTGCTGAACGTCCCGGTGACCGCGGTTTTCACGCTGTTCCTGTGGTCGAGCAGCCTGACGATGGCGCGAGTGACCGCGCACCTCGGTCGTAATGACGTAGCCGGCGTGCGGCGCTGGCTCCTCATCACGATTCTGTTGGGTGCGATCTTTCTGGTTGGGCAGGGCTACGAATATTATCACCTCTACGCGGACAACGTGACGATCAGTCGCAACCTCTGGGCATCGACGTTCTTCACCGTCACTGGCTTCCACGGTCTGCACGTTCTCGTCGGCTTGATCTCAATGTCGATCATGGCCGGCGTGATCTCGCCCGGTGAAAATCACCCGTGGGGTGCAACCGGCGTCGAGGCCGTGTCGTTGTACTGGCACTTCGTCGACGCCGTCTGGGTGGTCATCTTTCCGGTGGTGTACCTGTGGACGCTCATCTCCTGAGTGCGTGGAATTGGGACCCGAGCATCGTCGGCAGCATCGCGGCGTTCGCGCTGGCGTATGGCATTGACGCGGTCGCACGGACCTCGGGGACCGAGCCCAGCCCTGCCATCCACGGAGAGCGCCACCCCGTCTCCGGCTGGCAGATAATCAGCTTCTACGTGGGGCTCCTGGTCCTCCTGCTCGCGCTGGCCTCGCCGCTGGATCTGCTGGCTGACCATTACCTTTTCACGGCCCACATGCTCCAGCACGTGCTCTTGCTGCTGGTCGTGCCGCCGCTCCTGCTCTGGGGGATGCCCGAGGCGACGCTCCAGGCCATCGTGCGCACGGTGGCGGCGAGATCGGTCCTCCGTAAACTCGCCGGACCGTTATCCGCGTTCGTGCTGTATTCTGCGTTCATGTGGGTCTGGCACGCGCCAACACTCTACGAGGCGGCGCTGGGCAACGAACTCATCCACGTTGGCGAGCACCTCTGCTTCCTGATCTCGGCCACCCTCTTCTGGTGGCCACTGGTTCGACCGACAACGTCCTTCGGCACCATGCCAGAACTCATTCGAATCGTTTATCTGTTCGGGGCGGCGCTCAGCACCACCCTGCTAGCGGCGCTGCTCACGTTCGCGACGAGTGTCCTCTACCCGACGTACGCACTCGGCCCGCCGTACTCGGCGGTGCGCGACGCGCTTGGAATGTCGCCGTTAGTCGATCAGGAAGTAGGTGGATTGCTGATGTGGATCGGCGGGGCGCTCTGGTATCTCGGCGCCGCCTTCATCATCTTCTTCCGGTGGTTCGACGGCCCGGTCCCGGGCGAACCGAGACCGCTGCACCGCGGAGACGCAAAGAACGCAGAAGCAGAGGCGGCCGGGACGCTAGAGCCGGTTGCGCCAAACTTGAGAGGTGTCTTGTGAGCGAGCGGGTGCCCGGCCCAGTCGATGCTCAGCCGTCTGAGGACCTCGAAGCGCTATTCCACCTGCCCCGGCCAACAGCCTGGCCGGCGGTGATGGCGGCCGGCATTTGCATGTTCATGGCCGGCATCATCACCAATCTGGCCTTTTCCGTCGCCGGGATCATCATTTTCGCAATCGCCCTCGTGGGCTGGATCCGGGAGTTTCGCCATGTCTGACGAGATCAACCGGCGGCAGTTTCTAGGACGGCTGAGCATCGCGCTCGGCGCCCTGGCGGGTGCGGTCGTCGGCATTCCGATCATCGCCTACCTACTCAGTCCGCTGATTCATCCGGCGGTCGACCTCTGGCGCACGGTCGGACCGGTTTCGAAGTTCCTGGTCGGAGAGACCGTTCAGGTCACGTACACCGACCCGTCACCGCTGCCCTGGGCCGGGCTGACCGCCGAGACAGCGGCCTGGGTTCGGCGCAACAGTATCCAGCCGGGCGATTTCACCGTGTTCGCGATCAACTGTACCCACCTGGGCTGCCCGGTGAATTGGATTCCCGATGGGCAAATCTTTCTCTGTCCCTGCCACGGGGGCGTGTTCTATGCCGATGGGTCGGTCGCGGCCGGGCCACCGCAGCGCCCGCTCTTTCGTTATCGGGCGCGCGTCGAGAGCGACCAGCTCCAGATTCTGACCCGCCCGCTGCCGGTTGCTTGACGAGGACATCATGAGCGGAGGAAGACGACTCTATCAGTGGCTGAACCACCGGCTGGGCATCTCGACCGCCATCTTGCCCGTGATCGAGCATCCGGTCCCGCGTGGCGTCGACTGGTGGTATGTGTTCGGCAGCGCGACGCTGGCCGCCTTCATCTTCCAGGTGATTACCGGCGTTGCGCTGGCGATGAGCTACGTTCCGGCGCCAAACAGCGCCTACCAGTCCCTGAACTTCATTACCAACACGGCGGTCCTCGGCAGCCTGATCCGCGGCATCCACTACTTCGGCGCCTCGGCGATGGTCATTCTCATCGCGATTCACCTCGCCCACGAGTTTCTCACCGGTTCCTACAAGTTCCCCCGCGAGCTGAACTGGTTCACCGGTGTGCTGCTCTTCTTCCTCACCCTGGGCATGGCCTTCACCGGCCAGCTCCTGCGCTGGGACCAGAACGCCTACTGGGCCGTCGTGGTCGCCGCGGAGCAGGTCGGCCGCACGCCCTTCATCGGCGAGCAAATGGCGGAGCTCGTCGTCGCCGGCCAGACCGTGGGAGGCGCGACGCTGACCCGCTTCTACGCGACCCACGTGTTCTTGCTGCCCGCGCTGATGTTTCTGCTGATCGGCATCCACCTCTACCTGGTGATTTTCCTCGGCATTTCCGAGCCGCCAAAGGTAGGCGAGCCGGTCGATCCGGCGACCTACGATCGCCACTACCACCAGGTCCTGGAGGAGGACGGCATCCCGTTCTTCCCGGACGCGGTCTGGAAGGACGTGGTCTTCGCCCTGGCCGTCGGCGCCGTCGTGGTCGTGCTGGCGGCGATCGTGGGGCCACCACAGCTGGGCACGCTCGCCGATCCAACGATCGTCCAGGCGGACCCGCGGCCAGACTGGTACTTCATCTGGTACTTCGCGCTGTTCGCGCTAATTCCGCCGAGCATCGAGAACGTCTTCATCCTGGGCTTCCCACTGGTCGTCGCGGTCGTGCTGCTGGTGCTGCCGTTCGTCGCCAACAAGGGCGAGCGGAGCCCCTGGCGGCGCCCCTGGGCAGTTGGCATCGTGGTGGTCGCAGCGCTAACCATCGCGATCCTGGTGCGAGAGGGCAACATCGCGCCGTGGTCCCCCAACTTCTCCCCGGGCCCTATTCCCGCCACCGTAACTGCCCAGATGAGCCCATCGGCGGGAGAGGGGGCGATCGTCTTCGAGAACGACGGCTGTCACAACTGCCACCAGGTCGCCGGCACCGGCGGCCTGAGGGGGCCCGATCTCACTCACGTCGGCTCGCGCTTAACCCGTCCGCAGTTGATCACCCGAGTCCTGGCCGGCGGCAACGGCATGCCGGCGTACGCGGGCATCATCCCGCCGGACCGTCTGAATAATCTGGTCGACTTTCTGACAAGCTTGAAATGAGCAGCCTGGATAAGTTCTGCGTCAGAAGACGGCAACCACAGGGTGTGAGTGGGAAGCGCGCGTTGGTGAGAGATGCGCATAGCGCATTTCTCACCA
>DATLRG010000368.1:0-4962 GCA_035534795.1 Chloroflexota bacterium | reverse complement strand
CTGCCTCGAGCTCGATCTCGGCTTTCATCAGGCGCACCAACCGGGCGAGCTGATCGAGCGGGTCGACGGCGACGTGTCGGCGCTCTCCAATTTCTTCGCCAGCTTCGTCGTCGAGATCGTTGGCAACGGGGTCCTGCTCGTCGGCATTCTGGGTTTGCTGTTTCGGGTGGACTGGCGACTCGGGCTGTTGTTGACCGCGGTCTGTGTCGTAGCGAGCGGATTGATGACGGCCACGTCCGGGATCGGGACCCGCTTCGTTGGGCTGCGCCGTGGCGCCAGCGCGGAGGTCTTCGCCGCGCTGGAAGAGCAGCTCGGCGGACTGTCGGACATTCAAGGAAATGGTGCCCGGGCCTACATTCTCGGCCGCTGGCAAAGCCAACTGCGCACCCTCGTCGATCGGGCCAGCAAGTCAACCCTGGTTGGCGGTGCAGTCACCAGCCCCGGGCTGCTCGTTCTCGGCATCGGGTCCATCGCCGTCTTCGGGACGGCAGCGCTGCTCAATCATGCTGGGATCTTATCCATCGGAACGGTGTTCCTGGCGTTTCAATACACCGCGATGCTCCAGGCGCCACTTAACCGCCTCACCCGGCAGGTGCGCGACCTCCAAACTGCCGCGGCGAGCATCGAACGGATCGCCTGGCTCACCACGACTCCTCGGACGATCGAAGACGGCCGCGGCGTCGAGCTACCCGCCGGTCCGCTTGCGGTCGAGTTTCGCGACGTCTCCTTCGGTTATGACGAGACCTCACGGGCGCTACGCGAGGTGGCGTTTCGGTTGGCGGCCGGGCGGGTTCTCGGAGTCGTCGGTCGGACCGGGGCCGGAAAGTCGACGCTGATGCGGCTGGTGGCGCGGTTGTACGACCCAACCGAAGGCGAGGTTCGCCTGGGTGGGGTCGGCCTTCGGGATACCCGCGTAGCCGATCTGCGGCGCCACGTCGGGGTCGTGACCCAGGACGTTCAGCTCTTTCGCGCGAGCGTCCGGGACAATTTGACGCTCTTCGATCCGAGTCTGGACGACGCCAGGATTCAGAGCGCACTGCACGACCTCGGCCTGGGCGACTGGTTACGCGCGTTGCCTCGCGGGCTGGATACCGAGCTCGCGACCAACAGTGTGTCAGCGGGTGAAGCCCAGCTCCTCGCCTTTACTCGAGTGTTCCTCCAGGATCCGGGTTTGGTCGTCCTCGACGAAGCGTCGTCGCGGCTCGATCTCGCGACCGAGCGATTGATCGAAAACGCCGTCCAACGGTTGTTCGTCGGACGGACAGCGATCGTGATCGCGCATCGACTGGAGACGCTTCGGCACGCCGACGACATCCTGGTTCTGGCCGATGGACGGGTTGTCGAATTCGACCGCCGGGATCGCCTGGTTGCCGACGAAACGTCACGTTTCGCCCAGCTTCTCCGGGCCGGCAGCGCGGAGGTGCCGGTATGAAGACCTGGCAGATCGTTCTTCAGCTCATGCGCTGGCGCCCGGTCGTCTACGGTTTCATGCTCCTTCTCAGCCTGATCGAAATTTGCCTGCCGATCGTCACCGGCGTGCTGCTGCAGCGATTCTTCGATGCGCTCGGCGGAACCGGGTCGAGTGGGCTCGGACTCCGGGACGTTCTGGCGCTCCTCGTGGCCCTCGAGGTCGTCATCGTGTTCGCCGGAGAGACCCTCTCACTGAGCCTGGTCACCTTTTACTACTCTGGCTACGCCTTGCTACGGCGCAATCTGCTGCGCCAACTGCTGACCGGCTACAGCGCTTCTCGGCTGCCCGCTTCACCCGGCGAGGCGGTCAGTCGGTTTCGCGACGATGTCGAGGGCATCGTGGAGTCGACCGACGCCTGGAACGATCTGGTCGGCCGGATCGTGTTCGCCGGGGTGACCCTGGCGATCATGCTAAGGATCGACGCGGTCGTGACGGTCGTGATCTTCGTCCCGCTGGCGATCATCGTGCCAATCATGCAGCGGCTTGGCCACCGGCTGGAGGATCGCCGGCGGGTCAGTCGCGACGCCCTAGGCGGGGTGATCGGGTTTCTGGGAGAATCGTTCGCCGCGGTTCTGGCGATCAAGGTCGCCGGGGCCGGGCCAAACGTCGTCCGGCGGTTTCGGGCGCTCAACGAGGTTCGCCGCCAAACCGCGCTGCGCGATCACCTGTTACAGGGCGCGCTCGCTTCGCTCAATTCTGGGATCGTCAGCATCGGCACCGGGGTCGTGCTCCTGCTGGCCGCCCGAGCGATGCGAGCGGGAACCTTCACCGTCGGCGATTTTGCGCTGTTCGTCACCTACCTCGGCCAGCTTACCTGGTTTCCTGAGGAGATCGCCCGATTGCTGACCGAATACAAGCTGGCCGACGTGTCGGTGGAGCGGCTCACCGAGCTGCTCGGCGGGGCGTCGCGAACGACGCTGGTTGACCGGGTGCCGCCGTTCCTCGGGCGAAGGGCGAAAGTCGAAGAATCGATCGAATCGCGCGAGCCGCCGACGAGTGACGGAAAATTTGCTGCCGGCGAGAAGAGAAGCGACGACTTGCTTGTCGCCGAAGGTCTCACCTGTGAGTTTGCCGGATCGAATCGGGGAATTCACGGCGTCGACCTCAAGATTCGGCGTGGCTCGTTCACCGTCGTGACCGGGAGGATCGGCTCGGGCAAATCGTTGCTCCTCGAAGGCTTGATCGGCCTGCGGCCAACTCAGGCCGGCCAGCTCCGCTGGCAAGGCGAGCCAGTCACTGATCCGGCGTCATTCTTCGGTCCGCCTCGCACCGCCTACACGCCCCAGGTACCGCGCCTGTTCAGCGCCACGCTCCGCGACAATCTGCTCCTGGGCTGGCCAGACGGGGGCGCGCTGAACCGAGCAGTTGGAACCGCCGTTCTCGAGCCAGATATCGCGACGATGGAACGGGGCCTGGACACCTCGATTGGCTCGCGGGGAGTTCGACTCAGCGGCGGCCAGGCGCAGCGGGTTGCCGTGGCCCGCATGCTCGTCCGCCAGGCCGAGCTCTATGTAGTCGACGATCTCTCGAGCGCGCTCGACGTCGAGACCGAGAGGGCAATCTGGGAGAATCTTGTAATCTTGCCCGACCGGACCTGGCTGGTCGTCTCGCACCGACCGGCCGCGCTCCGCCGGGCGGATCAGGTGATCGTCCTCAAAGACGGTCGGATCGACGCCGTCGGGCCGCTCGACGACGTCCTCGCGGCATCGGACGAGATGCGGCAGCTCTGGCGGGACGAGGACGGGGAACGGGGATAGAATCCAGAATCCAGAATTGGTCCCCGACCCGTCAAGGGCCTATAATCAAGGTGCTGCGCGCGACCGCGCGCGGGGAACACGGGCGAAAATGATGCAGCCGCTGTCGCGGCGGACCTTCTCGAAGCTGATGGCGCTGAAGGGATTGACGACGTCGTGAATGCCACCGAGAGCCACGCCTCCGCCAGGTCACGGCGGATTTTCGGCCTGGAGGCGCAGGGTGTCGCCTTCATGCTGCTGGGGTTGGTCCTCGGGGCAATCCTGGTCAGCCTGGCCACCGGCATCGAACGCACCTTCGGCGGGATGACGGTGCTGACCGGCGCGCTGCCGGTCGGCTATGCGTTCGCCGCCGGGATGGTCGCCACGGTCAATCCCTGTGGCGTCATGATGCTGCCGTCTCTCGTCGCGTACTCGGTTGGGCGAGGCGAGAAAGGCAGCGACTGGTCGACGCGCCTGGAGCTGGGCATCGCGCGCGCGGTGATGGCGACGTTGGGATTCACCCTGATCTTCGCCGGCGTGGGACTGATCTTCGCCGTCGGCGGCCGCGCGCTCGGCGCCTGGTTTCCAGTTGGCGGCGTGATCGTCGGCGTCGCGCTGCTCGTCCTCGGCGTCTGGCTGACGCTGTCGGGCCGGCCCCTGGGCATCCTGACGGCCACGCGCGCGATGGGATACGTCTCACCCGGTCAGGACCTGGGATCGCTTTTCGTCTTCGGCATCGGCTACGCCATCGCCTCGCTCGGCTGTACCTTGCCCGTGTTTCTGGTCGTCGCCAGTCTGGCGCTCTCGGCCGGCAACCTGCTGGCCGCGCTGAGCCAGTTCGTGTCGTACGCGCTCGGCATGGGTCTGGTTTTGACCGTCGTAATTCTCGCGGCGACGTTCTTCCAGAGCGCCGTCAATCGCTGGATTCGGACGCTGCTGCCCTACGTCCACCGCCTCGCCGCCGCGTTCCTGGTCGGCGCGGGCATCTACCTGATCGACTACTGGCTGATGGCGATGGGTTTGCTGGGGTGAGGTAGTCGCCCCGTCTCTCCGCCTCAGCGCGGCTGGCGCGGTGCTCGGGCACCCGGAAACAGGTCGCTGACCTTACAGTGAAAACCCGGCAACTCCGGGTCGAGGTCGACGAGATCGTCGCCGCGCAGGGTGACGGCGCCATTCGGCCGCGCGAGCACGACCCGCTGGCCTCGAGGGTAGACGACGAGAACGACTCGGGTCCCGTGCGTCAGCCAGTCGTCAACTTTCCGCTCGACATCGCTGGCCGAGTCACCCGGCGAGACCACCTCGACCGCGACATCTGGAGCGCCGTCAAATGGGCCATCTTCCGTCGCCGCCGAACCCACGCGATCCCGGTGGATGAAGGCGACGTCGGCGGCACGCGCCAGGGTCCCGTCCGCGGTCAGACGAAAAAGCACCTCGCCGGCGACGACGAGTCCCAGATCATACTCGTCGACGTGGTCGGCGAACAGCCGACCGATGTGTAGTTCGATCCGGCCGTGCGTGACACCAGTTGGCGACATGTCGAGCAACTCTCCATCAACCAGCTCGCAGCGCTGGCCGGCGCTCGCGGCCCGGAGCACGTCTTCGACCGTCGCACGCGCTCGCGTTACCATGTGCTTCCCTCCCCGTGGCGCGCCCGCCCCGACTCGGTCCAACCAGGACAATTCTGCACGCTACGCTGACGATTGTCCACCGGCGCTTTTGCAGGGGAGGTGTTCGGGAGTGGCTGGTGGAAGGTTGGCC
>DATLRG010000367.1:0-5833 GCA_035534795.1 Chloroflexota bacterium | reverse complement strand
GAGGGCCCCTGCACCGGCGTTCACGATCCGCTCTACGCGACGGCGCTGGTCGCCGAGGATGACGGTCAGCGGGTGGCGCTGATCTCGTGTGACCTGATTGGGCTCGGGGCCGCGACGGTGCGCCGGGTGCGGGAACGTATGACGGAACGGACCGGGATTCCGGCTGCCGCGCAGCTCTTCGCCTGCACCCACACCCACGCCGGGCCCGAGACCGGCGTGATTACCAGCCTGGGCGATCCGGACCCGGCCTATTTGCTGCGTCTGGAGCGCAGCCTGGAGGACGTGGTTCACGCCGCGGCGGAGCGGCTTGACGAGGCGCGCGTCGGCTGGGAGCGCGGCGTCTGCCACGCCACGCACAACCGGGTGCTGGCGCGCGCGCGGCAGGACGACAGCCGGATCGATCCCGAGGTCCTGGTCGCCCGGATCGAGTCCGCGCGCGGCGAGCCCCTGGCAGCAATCGTCCATTACACCTGCCATCCGGTCGCTGCCGGCCACGAGAACCGGCTGGCGAGCGCCGACTGGTGGCACGTCGTCCGCCAACGTCTCGAAGAGGCCGGCACGGGACCGGTCGTCGCGGTGAACGGAGCGGGAGGCGACATCAACCCGCGCATAGACGTTCGTGGCTTCGCTGCCGTCGAGCAAACTGGCCGGGCAGTGGCTGACGTCGCACTGGACCTGTGGGCGCACGCGGGACCCGCACGCGTGGCCGGCGTCGCCGCCGCGCGGGCGGACGTACCGCTGCCGATGCTCCCACTGGCCGATGGCGACCGAATCCTGGAAATCTGGACGCATTGGGAGGCGACCGTCCGCGATCACTCACCCGAGAGCGTCGCCTATCGGTCCGCGCAGGTGATCTACCGTGACTTCGCCCGGCGCCTGTCGCGCCACTTCTGGGGCTCGGACCCGTTGCCGCGCTATGCCGCCGAAACGCAGGCGCTCCGCGTCGGACCGCTGGCGATCGTCGCGCTCCCCGGCGAGTTCTTCTCGGCCTATGGGCTGCAGATCAAGGCGATCTCCCCCGCCGTGGCGACGCTGGTCGCCGGCTGGTCCAATGACAATCTGGGCTACTTTCCCACGCCGGAAGCCTTTCCCATCGGCGGCTACGAGATGGATACCGCGTCGCGCTATTATGGCTACCCG
Source organism: Chloroflexota bacterium (assembly GCA_035534795.1). Lineage (GTDB taxonomy): Bacteria > Chloroflexota > UBA6077 > FW602-bin22 > CADDYW01 > JAJPKB01. The sequence goes on along the minus strand of DATLRG010000367.1, from coordinate 4,693 downwards.
GCCCCCTGGGCGCCCGAGGCCGGTGTCGCGGTGACGACAAGGGCGATTGAGCTGGTCCGACAGATCTTCTAAGCGTCTGTGATCGAGGCAGGTGATGCCGCGCCCGCGGGCGCGGCATCACCTGCCTCGATCACAGACGCTTCATGAGAAGCAGGGGTGGAGGAATCAGTGACGCGGGTGTATGACGAGCTGGGCGTTCGGCCGGTGATCAACGCGGCGGGGACGCAGACGCGCTTCGGCGGTGCGGCGTTGCCAGCGGAGGTGGTGCAGGCGATGGCCGAGGCGGCGACGTGCTGCGTGCGGCTCGAAGAGTTGGAGGAAGCCGCGGGGAAGGTCATCGCCGGGGCGACTGGCGCCGAGGCGGGCTACGTCACCTGCGGCGCTGCCGCGGGCATCACGCTCGGCATCGCGGCCTGCATCGCCGGCTTCGACGTGGACCGGATGGACCGGCTGCCCGATACCACGGGGATGCCCAACGAGGTCGTCGTCCAGCGCGCCCACCGCAACGCCTACGATCACGCCGTGCGCGCCGCGGGGGCCCACTTTGTCGAGGTCGGCTACCTCGGCTATCCCGGCGCCGGGGGGACTCATCCCTGGCAGGTCGAGGCCGCCATCTCTGACCGCACCGCCGCGCTGTACTGGGCCATGGTCGACGCGCGCGGCGTCGTCCCGCTGGAGGAGGTCTGCCGGATCGCCCACCGATACGGCAAGCCGGTCGTCGTCGACGCGTCGGCCGCGCTGCCCCCACCGGAGAACCTGCGACGCTTCATCGCCGCCGGGGCCGACCTGGTGAGCTTCAGCGGCGGCAAAGCGCTGCTGGGACCCCAGGCCTCGGGCATCCTCTGCGGCCGGCGCGACCTGATCGAGTCGGTCCTCCTGCAGCACCAGGACATGGACGTTCACCCCGAGTCGTGGACGTACCGGTCCCGCTACCTCGACACTGGCATTCTGCCCGGGCCGCCTCACCAGGGGCTGGGGCGCGGCTTCAAGGTGGGGAAGGAAGAGATCGTCGGGCTGATCACCGCGCTGCGACGGTACGTTCAGCGCGACCACGCCGCCGATCGAGCGCGCTGGGACCGGCTGGTGCGCGCCGTCGTCGACAGCCTCGCGGACGTCTCCGGCGTGCGGGCAACCTGCGCCGGCCCGCACGATCAGGCAGTGCCACGCGCGCGCCTGGACCTCGACGAAGCCGCGCTGGGCTTCACGGCCTTCGACGCGATCGGCGAGCTCCTCGACGGAACGCCGCGCGTCGCGGTGAGCGAGAGCGCCGCGCGCGAGGGCGCGCTGGTGATCAACCCGCTCTGCCTGCGCGACGACGACGTGGCGCCGTTGCTGGCGCGGCTACGAGCGGTCCTTGGCGGTTCGCGTTGAGGTCCGACTCCTGACACTGGCGCAGGGGAGGATTTCGGCCAGAGGTGGGAGGAAATCCTCCCGGGATCCTGAGGTATAACGCAGAATCGTCGGCCTCCCGGTGCGCGCTGTGCAGCAGGTTGGCGATGCGCCTGGTCCCGGCGGGCCCGTGTTCGTCCTCGCCGAGCTCGTCGCCCAGCTCACTCAGCAGCCGGGCGCTCGCCCGATTCCGCCGGCGCACGAGGATCTGCACGAGGTTGGTCAGGAAGTGGACAGCCGAACTCGCAGGGCGGCAGGCACTCGCGGCGCAGGACCTGGCCGACTTCCGGGTCAGGGCCGACCGCGCGGTACCTGATCGGCCCGGAACTCCCGAAGCTGACCTGAGCCGCAACGTAGGTTGGCTCGTCAGTCGTTCAGGACCGCCAGGTCGATCTGGCGCAGGCGCGCGGGGTCGGCGACCAGGCCGATTTCGACGATCTTCCCGCGCGTGATCGTGAAGCCGAAGACGACACGCGGCCGTCCACCCGCAACCCACACGGCTCCCACGGCTCCGTTCACGAGCGCCGGTTGTGCGACCCGGGCACGCCCCGAGAAGGTGTCGGCCACGGCCGCCGCACCGCGGACCTCCCTCGATGCGCCCGCATGCACGGCGGCGCGGTCGGCTCGGAGCACGACGTCCGGGTCGAGCAACGCGAGAAGCGCGTCGAAGTCACCGTCGCGCGAGGCAGCGAGGAAGGCGTCGACAACTTTTCGCTGGCGGGCGAGATCGGCGTCGGGAACCGTGGCCGTCGCCTGTACCCGGCGGCGTGCGCGGCTGGCGAGCTGCCTGGCCGCAATCGAGGAGCGCCCCACGATGGGAGCGATCTCGTCGAAGGGCACGGCGAACATGTCGTGCAGCACGAAGGCGAGCCGCTCGGCGGGAGCCAGCGTTTCGAGTACCACGCGCAGCGCGAGACCGACCGAGTCGGCCAGTAGCGCTTCGTGCTCGGGGTCGGTCCCGTCCTCGCGGCTCACGATCGGCTCGGGCACATGGACGCCCAGGGGCTCCTCGCGCCGCGACTCGCGCGAGCGCAGCATGTCGAGGCACACCCGCGCGACGACCGTCGTCAGCCATCCGCCCAGGTTCTCGACGCCGCTCGTGTTGGAACGGCTGAGGCGGAGCCAGGACTCCTGCACCGCGTCGTCCGCCTCGCTCAGCGAGCCGAGCATCCGGTAGGCCACCGCCCGCAGGTGGGCGCGGTTGGCCTCGAATCGCTCCGCCAGCCATTTGTGTTCGTCCATCGGTCACATTCCTTCGTCGGGTTTCGTCATAGTAGTGACGAGCGAAACCCAGCCGATGTGACGGGGAAAAGCGAGCCCCGAGGAGGTGGCAACCGCACCGCCAAGATCGAAACCTGAATGTTCAGCATCCCGATTCAGCAAAGACACCTGAAGGAGAGAAATCATGACAGCACGGATGAGCAACCCGGCGATGATTATACCTGACGCCATGCAGGCCATACAGGCCCTGCAGTCGGCAACGCAAAAGGGCGGCGTGCCGTCGCGGACGCTCGGCCTTGTCCACCTGCGCGCGAGCCAGATTAATGGCTGCAGCAGCTGCGTTGACTCGGGCGCACGCAACGCCAAGAAGGCAGGCGAATCTGACGATCGCCTCTTCGCGGTGGCGGCCTGGCGGGAGGCGCCCTACTTCACCGACGCCGAACGCGCTGCGCTGGCGCTCACCGAGGCCGTCACCCGGCTCAGTGACCGGGCGGACCCGGTACCGGACGAGATCTGGGACGAGGCCGCCCGGCATTACGACGAGACGGCGCTCGCAGCCCTGATCCTCTCGATCGCCACGACCAACGTCTTCAACCGCCTCAACGTCACCACCAGGCAGCTGGCAGGGGAATGGGCCGGCTGAGTGGCACCGGGCGGCGCGGTCATCGCGACGGCACGCGGTGACCGCGCCGCCCGTCTTCGCGCCTGGGGTGGCCCGGGTGTGTGGATCAGTCGTTGCTGATGGACTGGCAGCTTGCTGGGCAGATCCAGCACGCCCATGAGCTTGTCGCCCAAGGGGGCACCGGTCGTTGCGCGTAAGAGGCCGACTTTGCCGAAGAGTTCCTCGAGGGTGGTCGCGTCGACGATCCGAATCCGCGCGAAGTGGCCCAGGGCGCGGGCGAGGACCCTCGAATGTGCGTGATACCCCGGATCCTGCTCGATCCAGCGCCGGCGTGACGAGTAGCGTACACTATCTTCGCTATGGACCTGCATCAACTGGAATCGTTCCTGGCCGTGGCCGAGGCGCTCCACTTCGGACGCGCCTCGGAGCAGCTGAGCCTTTCTCAACCCGCGCTGAGTCGTCAGATTCAGCAATTGGAGCGCGAGCTTGGGGTCGCGCTTTTCGAGCGGTCGGGCCGAGGAATCACGCTCACCGCGCCGGGCCAGACGCTGGTGAGCCACGCGCGCCGGGTCATGGAAGAGATCCGCGCCGCTCGCCAGGCGCTCCGTCAGCCATCCGCGGCTCTCCAGGGGCGCGTCTTGATCGGTTGCTTCGACAGCGCGAGTGCCCACGTGATGCCCGGCATCCTGGCTGCCTTGCACCAGATCCACCCGCACCTGATCGTCTCGGTCACGACGCTCGGGACCGACCAGGCGCTCCATTTCCTCCGCCAGCGCGACATCGACGGCGCCATCGTGACCCTGCCGGTCCCGACCGAAGGCGTTCGAGTCCTCCCGCTCTACCGCGAAGAGCTTGTCGCCGTGCTCCCACCGGGCCACGCGCTCGCGGAACGGCGTCGTGTGCCGGTCCGCCTCCTGGGCGACGAGCAGCTGATCACCTTTCGCTCGTTCCAGAACACGCGGCGCCTGATCGACCAGACCTTCGCAGCGGCGGGGGTCGTGCCCACCGTGGTCGTCGAGGTCGAGTCGGTCGAGACGATCAAGGGAGCGGTCCGCGTGGGTCTCGGCGTGGCGATGCTCGGCGCGATTGGCCTGGTCGACCGCTCCCGGCCGGGTCTCGCCGTCCGCCCACTCCAGCCGCCGATCTACCGGAGCATCGGCCTCATCAGCCCGGCGGACCGCGGCGACGATCCGATCGTGACGGAACTCGCCCGCGTCGTCGGGGAGCACGTCCGTGTCATCTCGGATGCTTCGCCGGACGAGAGCGCCGGCGAGCTCCCGGTGGTCACGGTCCACCGCCTGGTCCGTCAGCGTGGACGCGCGGCGAAATGAACGACCCACGATGCGCGGAATGCAACGACGTCGATGCAATCATTCGATGAATCCTCGCCCTGGGCACGGGATATAATCCCCGCGAGGCTCGACAACTGGTAAGTCAGCCAGGGTGGGACGGGCCAGGCTG
>DATLRG010000366.1:0-6332 GCA_035534795.1 Chloroflexota bacterium | reverse complement strand
CTCATCCTGGCAATCCTTTAGCGGCTGGCGATCCCGGAGGCATTGGCAGGATTTCGCCGCCGTGCTGGAGCACGAGCACCTTCGCGGCGGCGCCGCAGCGCTTGAGCGCCATCGCCAGGGCTTCCTGCGCCGTCGCGGCCGGCTCGAAGCCGATCGCCCGGCGTTCGTCGGCCGGGATGCCGGGACTGACCATGATGCCGTGGGCCCGCTCGCGGACAACCCAGGCGGTCAGGGCCGCGATCGCCGCGGCGACGACGTCCTGGTAGACGCCCCGCGCGACCATCCGACGGATCTCGTCCAGCGGGCGGACGCCGAGCTGGAGTAGCTCCGGATGCTCGCGCGCCACGCCCTCCGGGCACGGCGTGACCAGGATCAGCACGCCGCCGTGCTGGACGGCCAGCTCGGCGGCATACGCGGCTTTCGCGGCCTGCCAGTAGTCTACGTCGGACGGGAACGAGTCGAGCAGGACGATCGGCGCGAGCTCGGGAATCCGGACACCATAAATATCGCGCGAGGTCGAGCAGCCGTCGCGGTGCGCCGCGTCCGGATCGCCCGCGACGACGCGGATCACGCGCTCGTGGTTATCCTGGATCACGTTCACGATGAAGCGAAGCCGGGCCATCTGCCCGGCCTGATTGACGATTCGACGCATCGGATTGTCCGCGACCCCGGTGATGTCGCGCGCGGGGTACTGCGCGGCGAGCCAGTGAACCTCCTTGGCATCCGAGGACATGCCGGCCACGCCGGGCACGATGCTCTTTGCGCCGCCGCTGAAGCCGGTGATGCGGTGGGGCACGATGTGCCCGATGCTGACGATCACGTCGGCCTCGGTCAGCCGGCGGTCGACGATCACCGGCACTTCCTCGAGGGCGGTCTTTCCCAGGTCGACCATCTGGCTTTCTTCCCGCCAGCGGTGGCAGTAGACTGGGAAGTGATTCAGCACGTCGGCGCCGAGCTTGTGCTCGAGCTGCGCCTGGGTCATGCAGCCGTGGGTGCCGTCGGCGGTGAGGAAGCTGACGTTGCCGCGCGGCACGCCGCCGGCCTTCAGCTCGTCGAGCACGACTGGCACGATGCTGGCAGCCGGCGTCGGCCGGGTCGTGTCGTCGACGAGGATCAGGACCCGCGTCCGCGCGTCCACCTGATCGCGCAGCCGAGGCGCGCCAATCGGCTGGGACAGCGCGTCGGCGACGAGCTGCTCGACCGTGGCCGAGGTCGGGACCGACTTCGGCGCAAAAACCCCCAGGAGGTTCGCGTCGGGCACGTCGACCGGCGCGATGTTCGGATAGGGAAACGTCACCTGCATGGAACGGCCTCGCTTACGGGCGAATGCGAAACACAGAAACTCTTACTGTGTCGAGGGACACGTGATGGAATCACGTGTCCCTCGACACAGTACTAGCCTGAAATTCGTGAACGAGGCAGAAACAAACGGGCTGGCGGTGTGAACGATCCGGGAATTTCCCGGTCAGCTCGACGTTCTCACCGGCCCTCGGGGCTGATGCCCGCCGCGTTCCAGCGCGCCACGAGCTTAAGCGCGTCGGCAACGGCGCGATAGCACGACGACCGGAACGCGGGAGAGTACCCGTAGCGGACGGCCGCCTGGGCGAACTCGTCCTCGTCGACGACCTCGGGCGCGTGGCCCGGCCGCAGGATGACGTCGAGCTCGAGATCGGTGTAGGTCACTTGCCGACCTTGAACGGTCGTGGGGCTGGCGATGTGGACGTAGATCTCCAGCAGCTCGCCGCTGGGGCGATATACTTCGGAGAGGACGAACGGGCGCGCAAACCAGTAGAAGATTCTCTGGACGTAGCTGGTGATCCAACCCCGGTCGGTTCCGCCGACAGCGCTGCCGGCGGGCATGGAGGTCACAAGGTAATCGTTATGCACGGACTCGACCGTATCCTGCCACCACCGGTAGGCCTTGCCATCCGAGTGGAGCGCGCGCACGTCGACGAGGTCGCCGGGGCGGAGATCTACCATGCCTTCTCGGTCCTCACATTGTTCGACCCAGACCCATGATAGCATCCCCCGCCTCGACGACGATAATTCGGAATCGCCGGCAGTGCTCGATCGCCGCGGACGCGTCGACGACCGCGCGCCCTGCTATAATCGGGCGCATGGCGCGTGGGCAGTCGTCGACCGCCATCACACCGAATCAGGAGCACAGCATGTTCAAGAACCTGGGTCTGGGAGCCATCGGCATCCGTGGCGTTTCCCTGCCGGACTCGCTGGAGCTGGCGAAAGGAACGGGCTTCCGCGGGATCGACTTCAGCATCCGCGAGGCGGCGGACCTTGCCGACGCCCAGGGCGTCGACCACGTGCGAAGGCTCTTCGCGCGCGTCGGCATCCGCCCCGGCCAGTGGGGACTGCCGGTCGCCTGGCGTCGGGACGATCAATGGGAGGCCGAGCTGCGGCAGCTCCCCAGGCTCGCCGCGCTCGCCCGCGACCTTGGCTGCTCGCGCACGACCACGGTGGTGCTTCCCCAGTCGGATGAGCGCGCCTTCGCGGCGAATTTCGCCTGGCACGCCGAGCGCCTGCGCCCGATTGCCCGGGTCCTCGGCGACAACGGTTGCCACCTTGGCCTCGAGTTCATCGGCCCGAAGACGTCGCGGGCTGGCCACGCCTACGAGTTCCTCTACACCCTGGAGGGCGCGATGGAGCTGGCGCACGCCATCGGGACCGGCAACGTCGGCGTTCTGCTGGACGCCTGGCACCTCTACACCTCTGGCGGCGAGGTCGCCGATCTCGACCACATCGTCGCCCGGGACGTCGTCGCCGTCCACGTCAACGACGCGCCGGCCGGCGTGGCGCGTGACGAGCAGATCGACAACGTTCGGACGCTTCCGCTGGAAACCGGCGTGATCGATCTGCCCGGCTTCATGCGAAAACTCGCGCAGCTGGGGTACGACGGGCCCGTGACCATCGAGCCTTTCAGCAAGCGGCTGGCCGAGGTGGCCAGTGGCGATCCCGCGGCAGCCGTGCGCCTGACGGCGGAGGCGATGGATGCGCTGTGGCGCTCTGCCGTGTGATGAAGCGTCACCGATCGTAGTGCGTCAATCGAAAGTGTGACCGAAAGTACGCTTGACCGGCTGTCAGGAGGCTGCTACCATTTCCTGACACATCGAGCCCGACCTGACCCCGAGGGCCATTATGAAAGAGATCGTTTCCACCGTGACCAGCCAGTGACCAGTGATCATTCCGGCTGAGGTGCGGCGCCATCGTGGCATCACCACCAACGACAAGATCGCGTTTATCATTGACGAAGCAGGGATCGTCCGGGTCACGGCGCCGCGCTATCCGACGATCGCCTCCGTGCGAGGGACGGCCGGATCGCTCGAGACGCCGTCGTCCTGGCAGGACCTGCGCGGGATCGCTCGCGAGGATAGGGCCGAGTACAGAGAAGCGGCTGCGCGTGGCTAACCTTCATCGCTATCCCCGCGTCAGGCGCGGCGCCGGCCTTTGGTCCCAGTACGCGTCGATGTCGCTCTGCCAGCCGTTCGGGGCTTCGCCGGAGAGCGCGTCGTCGACGCGAACGGCGCGGCCCGACCACGACGATTCGTAGATCGCCTCGACCAGCGCCAGCGTACCCAGGCCGTCCCAGCCGTCTACCTCGGCCTTGCGGTTGTGCTCGACCGCATCCAGGAAGTCCCAGATCTCGATCGCGAAATGCTCGGTCACGCCGTTCGGGAACAGCCGCTGCCAGCGCTCCGGGCCGATCTCACGGCGTTGCTTCACCTGGAGCTCTTCGATCGAGAAGTAGGTGCCGTCGCGCCGGCGCAGCTCGCCCGGCCCCATGAACTGGTGATAGACGACGTAGCGATTGGAATAGCCGGTGTCCTCGATGGACCCTTCCGAGCCGTTGATCACGCAGTCGCGTGTCTCCTTGCCGGCCACCGCGAACGACCAGCACCAGGTGCCGACGACGCCGCTCTTGAAGGTGATGATCGCCATCACCGTGTTTTCGCGCTCGTCGGCGATGCCGCCCCGGACGACCGGCGGCTGGCCATCGCGGTAGGCGCGGACCTCGGCGTACACGGTCTCGGGCTCGCCGAAGAAGTAGCGGATCGTATCCAGGAAGTGGAAGCCGGAGTCGATCACGCCGGCCCCGCCGCCCATCTCGCGGTTGTAGCGCCAGACCATCGCGGGTGACAGGGTGCCGGGTGCGGCCGGCGGGCGCCACTGGGTGTAGTTGGCGAAGAAAGTCCGCACCTCGCCGATGAGGTGGGCCTCGTTCAGCGCCCAGGCCACCGCGCGCTGCCCCGGCATGCGCCGGTGCGGCACCGCGGTCGCGAGAATTTTCCCGGCGCGATCGGCGGCCTCGGCCAGCGCCCGGCCCGTCTTCAGGGAAACGGTGTACGGCTTCTCGACCAGCACGTGCAGCCCCGCGTTCAGACAGCTGATCCCTACGACGTGGTGCAGGCCGTGCGGCAGGCAGATGTCTACCGCGTCCAGCGGCGCCTTGCAGACCATCTCCTCCCAATCGTGGTAAATCCGCGGGTTGGCATTCTGGTTCTCGCGGGCGTGCGCGGCGACGGCCTGGACGTTGTCGTCGAGCGTGTCGCAGCAGGCCGTGACCTCGAAATTGCCCAGGCCGGCGCGCTGCAGCGTCGTCAGCCCGGTGATGTGCCGCGAGCGGGCGATCCCGCCGCACCCGATGATGCCGAGACGAATCTTGTCTGTCATGGTAGTTCCTCCATTCGGTGGCCGTTTGGCCGTTTGGACCATGAATGACGTCTGGACCACGGAGATCACGAAACGCCGTGAAAAGGTCGCGAAAAGGAGAAGGCTCCTCCACACAGAGGCGGTCCACCCCCACGCGAGTGGGGAAAACCTTTTCGCGCCGTTTCGCGATCTCCGTGGTCCAGACGACCAGGCGGGCGTTCTCCAGACCTCACCCCCCCCCATATGATAGAATAGTTCCCCTTATGAGTACAGCCATGCCCGCGCCAAAGTCGTTGCACTGGCGTGTTTTTCAGCTCGCCTGGCCCGTTATCACCGAGAACCTCCTGCAAACGATGCTCGGCATCGTCGATACGATCATGGTGGGGCGACTCGGCGCCGACGCGCTGGCAGGGGTGGGCACCGCCCAGCAGTACCTCTTCTTTCTCATCTCGATCCTGAGCGCGGTGTCGATCGGCAGCGCGATCCTGGCCGCCCACGCCATCGGCGCGCGCGACCACGCGACGGCCAGCCGAGTCGCCAAACAGTCAATCGTCTGGGGGGTCACGCTGGCCATTCCGCTGGCCGTGCTCGGCGTGATCTTCTCCACGGCGCTGATGCATCTGCTCGGCGTGACCGAGGCAGTGGCACGAATCGGCGGTGGTTATCTGTCGATCACCATGATCGCCAGCGTCGTGCTCGTCATCCCGTTCACCGCCGGCGCGGTGCTGCGCGGCGCCGGCGATACGCGCACGCCGCTGATCGCGACGACCTGCGCGAATCTGGTCAACCTGCCGGTCGCCTTTGGCCTCATCTTCGGCGCGCTGGGGATGCCGGCGCTGGGGGCAAACGGCAGCGCCTGGGGCGCCGTGGCCGGGCGATTGGTCAGTTGCGTGATCCTGCTCGTCGCGCTCTGGCGTGGACGGGTCGACGTCACGATCCGCGGCCGACACGGCTGGTTGCCCGAGGGCAACCTGGCGCGTCGGGTGGTGGGATTGGGCGCTCCGGCGGCGGTCGAGCAGATCGCAATCTCGGCCGGGTTCACCCTCTTGACCGGCGTCGTCGCCCATCTCGGGACGGACGCGCTGGCGGCCCAACGCATCGTCGGCAACGCGCTCGGACTGTCGCTGCTGCCCGGGTTCGGCTTCGGCATCGCGGCGACGGCCCTGGTTGGCCAGAGTATTGGTGCAACGACGCCCGACGAAGGCGAGCGCGCCGCGTACATCGCGACGCAAGGCGCGCTGATCTGGATGACCGCGCTCGGCGTTATCTTCGTCGCGTTGCGATTCCCTCTCGCCACCGCCTTTACGTCGGACACGGGAGTCGTGCAAATCGCGGCCGACAGCTTGATTCCGCTCGCCATCGTGCAGCCGCTCTGGGCAATCGAGTTCGTGCTGGCCGGGGCGCTCCGCGGCGCTGGCAACACCCGCTTTCCTCTTTTCATGAGCGTCCTGGAGATCTGGGGAACCATCTTGCTCGGTATCGCCATCGTCGGACCACTGCACCTGGGTCTGCCGCAGGTCTGGGCTGGCTTCCTCCTCTTCGCGCCTTTTACCGCCTACCTGACCTGGTGGCGGTTCAGGCGGGGCGATTGGAAGCGAGCGGCCCTGGGGCTGGGACTCGCGGGTTAGAGCAATTTTCAGATTGGTCCGGCTGGTTTGTGGAGGCACAGC
>DATLRG010000365.1:0-2189 GCA_035534795.1 Chloroflexota bacterium | reverse complement strand
AGGCCTCACGAACAGCTTCGTCGTGGCGGTGATTGGGTTCGTGTGACCGCCTCCCTCCGGGGACGTGGCGGAACTTCGGAATGACGCCGAGACAGGGGACGCCAAGGCGCTCCGTCACATCCTCCGGGCGCCGCAGACCCTGGTCGAGGAACTCGATGAGGTACGCAATGCCTGCGGCGAGCACCAGGGCCGCCAACCCGCCGGCCGCGGTGTTGAGCAGGACATTGGGTGAGCTGGGGCGGATCGGGACAGACGCAGACTCCGCCAGGGACACAGACTCAAGAGATTGGGCCTGCGTGGCCTCGAACGCGGCGTAGCTCAGGTTGAGCTGCGACAACAACGCCGTGTTCGCCGAGATGGCGGATCGGATGGCGGTGGTGTCCTGGCCTGCCCTCACCTGCGAAGCCAGCTGCCCCTCCTCCGTGGTGAGGGTCGCCCGCACGCCGGTGATCTGGCTCAGAATGGCTGCCCCGGCTGATTGGACCTGCAATGCATTGGCGGCGCTCACCTGTTTGACGTAGTCGCCCATGAGCGTGTTCGCTATATCGGCCGCACGAACGGGGGAGGGGTCATTGACGGTGACATCGACCAGTTCGGTATTGGTCTCCGCGACGGCCGTCACATCCTTCGAGAGATTGGTGGGATTGGTATTCAGATCGAGGGCAGAGATGACCTTCTGGAGAAGGGTGGGCTCCGTGATCAGCGACGCAGCCGTCGTCGTCGCCGTGGTTGAGTTGATGTTGAGCCCGTTGGTTCCCGATTGGGCCGGACCGGCCACAACGAGCACCTTCCCCGTGGCCTGGTAGATGGGCGTCAGCCGTTTGCTGACGAGGTACGAGGCCACGGCCCCGAGAATCATCACGACGATGATTGGAATCGCCCATTTGCGGGTGAGCTTCCGAAGTTGGTCTGGTTGCATGCCTCTACTTGGGTTTCGTCGCCCTTTCCTTGCCTGACCTCTTCCCGCGTCTTCCGCCGAGGCGAGGATTTCGCCATTGTAGTGGAGATGTTTCGCCGCCGACCCGGAATCGTTCGCGTGATACCGGGGCTTTCGATGGGATCCGCGGTTGACGCCCGCAACGGAGCTCGCCTTGCCCGGGACGGGATCGACTGCGTGGTCGATCTGCGCGAGGAAGGATCGGACGTCGGCCATTGGCCCCCGGAGGTCCTGATCAGGCATGTCCCTTTAGAGGATCACGGTACGCCATCGATCGGGGAGCTCCGAGATGCAGCCGTGACCGTCTCCTCACTGGTGAATCAGGGCTACGACGTGCTGGTTCACTGCCACGCCGGGATCGAACGGACCCCGATGGTCGTCTGCGCAGCCCTCGTACTGATGGGCTGGTCGCTTCAGGACGCCTACCGGCGGGTGCTCGAGGTCCGGCCGGAGGCCGCGCCGACAGACGGCCAGCTCGAAGCCGTCCGCGCCTTGGCGGCGGAACTCTCGGCACCGCACGACGACGGAACGACCTTCGAGTAGTGGACTGGGGCGCCTTGTCGCACGATTGGCAGCGAGAGGCGCGATGCAAATGACCCCTTTGACGTGATACAACTGATGGACGGGTTGGGGAACTCTGGGGGGATTTCAGGTGGCAGTACAGGGAGCGGTCGACGGTCGCAAGGCACGGCAATGGCTGGCGGACGTCTCGGAAGATCTCGAGGTCATCCGCTATCCAACGCGTCGAAGCCTTCTCGAGATGATCGATGAGGCGGCGCGGCGAGCACAGAGCCGGGCGCGCCTGGAGCACGCGCTGCTGACGCTTCGGTAGGCGAGGAGGGGGTCAGAGCCCCGTTCGGTGGGTCCAGTGGCCGGCGACCATCGTCGCGGCCACGGGCATCGCGCGGAGCTCTGCCGGCGATGCGGTGAACGGATCTGCATCCAACCCGACCAGATCGGCCGGGTGACCGACCTGCACCGCGACGCTTCGGCGCGATGCCGGCATCGACGCGAGGAGCGCCTCCTCGAGCGTGATCTCCTGCTCGGGATGCCAGGGCTCGCGGTCATCCCGTGTCCTATGCACAGCCGCAGCGATCGCGATCCATGGATCGAGCGGCGCGACCGGGGCGTCGGAGCCGAGCGCCAGGACGGCGCCCGCGTCGAGGAGCGCGCGAAGGACGAAGGCGCGCCGCGTCCGTCCCGCCCAGAGGCGATCGGCCACGTCACGGTCATCCATCGCGTGCTCCGGCTG
>DATLRG010000364.1:0-3249 GCA_035534795.1 Chloroflexota bacterium | reverse complement strand
GGCTGGCTCTCCTGGTGGGACGGTTCGCTGACGCCGGCCGAGGCACAGGCGCGCCGACGGGACGCGACCGAGTTTCCGGACCTCGCGGCGATCCGTGCTTTCTGGGAAGAGGTCGAGCAGCAGACCCAGGCGTTCGTGCGTCACCTGAGCGACGCCGACCTGGAGCGCGTCTTCACCCTGCCGTTGCCGAGTGGCGACACGTGGCAGGTGCCGCTCTGGCAGATGATGCTCCACGTCGCCAATCACGGCACCCAGCACCGAAGCGAAGTTGCGGTCGTGCTCACCGGTCACGGCTGCTCGCCGGGGGATCTGGATCTGATTTTCTACCTGGCGCGGCAGTAGGTTTATGTAATCGAGGGAATGATGGCTTACGACGTGGAAATCCAGGAGATTCAGCCTCGACCGATCGCGGTCGCTCGGGCCACGGTTCGGCCGGCCGAGATTGGCGTGACCTTGACCCGCGACTTGCTGCCTCGGGTGTACCAATTCCTTACCGCGCGTGGTTTGACGCCGAGCGGGCCGCCGGTCGCGATTTACCACGAATTTGGGGCGAACCAGGTCGTTCTGGAAGGTGGAGTGCCGGTAAGCGCGGGGTTTTCGGGCGATGGCGTGGTACGGTCCAGTGAGCTACCCGGCGGCCGCGTCGCCATGACCCGGCACCTTGGACCTTATGAAAAGCTCGGCGCGGCCCACGACGCGATTCGCGCGTGGCTCGCCGAGCGTGGCTTGCAGGCGGTTCGGCCGATCTGGGAGGTCTATCCCATGCCTCCGGGTGGGGAGCCCGACTCTGCGAAGTGGCTGACCGAGGTGTTCTGGCTTCTCGCGGAGTGACGGGCGATCCCAGGGCCATCTCCCCGGTCGTCCCCCGGTGGACGAGGTGGACGAACGTTGCCGGTCCCGGTTATTCGTCGGTCAATTGCCCGATTCGTGACCTCACGCCGGGACGAGGGCGATCCGGCCGTAGACGACGAACGCGGCGAGGATCAGAAGAATCAGGTTGATTGGCAGAACGGACAGTTCGCGGCGCGACAGGTGGAAATACGCCGCGCCGATCTGAACGAGCACCAGCCCTACCGCCGCGGCGATGGTGAGCCAGGGCAGGATGCCGGTGAGGATCGGCAGGATCAGCCCAATTGCCCCCAGCATTTCGGCGATGCCGACGAAGCGCACGAAGCCAACCGGGACCAGGTTGACCCAGTGCATCGATTTGCCGAGGGTTTCAATTGGCTGGCGGGCTTTCATCACCCCGGCGAACAGATAGGCGACGGCGAGGAGTGCCTGGACGACCCAAAGCCCAAGGTTCATCGTAAGGGTGCTCCTTTTTTGCCATTGCATTCACTCCGCTTCAGGGACACTGAAAGTATATCAGCTTTCCTGCCCGGCGAATGCTGGCGACGGTCCGGGCCACGAAGGCCGCGAAGGGGCACCTAAACGGGGGGCGGTTGCGCTTCCGAAGGGCTCGGATGCATACTTGTCGTCAGCGGAAAGTCGGTGGGCGACGCGTCGCCGAAGCTGCCGACTGAGTATTCGCCGCCGGAGGTAGCCGTGGCGACCAACCAAACTGCCGTGAGTGGCGCCGAGCAGCAGCGGGAGCTTCTTGCCGTCGCGGGCCGCGTGCTCGCCGGTGGCGGTCTGGGCCTTTTCAACTTGCCCGACGAAGTGAACCTGGTGATCGCCGAGGGGAAGGGAAGTCACGTCATCGACGTGGCCGGCCGCGAGTACATCGACTATCATCTTGGCTCCGGGCCAGACCTGCTTGGCCATGCCCACCCGGCCATCACCGAGGCGGTCTCGGCCCAGCTCGCGAAGGGCTCGACCTATTATTTCCTCAACGCGCATGCGATTCGTCTGGCCGAGAGGATCGTCGGCGCCGTTCCCTGCGGCGAGCAGCTTCATTTTACCGGCTCGGGCACCGAGGCAACCTTCTTCGCGCTGCGGGTGGCACGCGCCCACACCAAGCGGTCGAAGATCCTCAAGTTCGAGGGCGCCTGGCACGGCATGCACGATTATGCGCTCTGGGGAACGGTGCCCGCCGTGGCGAGTGAGTATCCACACGCGCGGCCGGATTCGGCGGGGATTCCCGCGGTCATCGGCGGCGAGGTGCTGGTCGCGCCTTTCAACGACCCGGAGCGCGCGGTGGAGCTGATCGAACGGTACGCCTCCGAGCTGGCGGCTGTCATCGTCGAGCCGCTCCAGCGCGTTCTCGCCCCGCGCCCGGGCTTTCTCGAAGCGGTGCGCGAAGCGACCCGTCGCCACGACGTGGTGCTCATCTTCGACGAGGTCGTGACCGGATTTCGGATCGCCTGGGGTGGCGCTCAGGAACGCTACGGGGTGGTGCCCGATCTCGCGACCTACGGCAAGGCGATGGCGGGAGGCTTTCCGATGGCGTGCCTCGTCGGTCGCGCCGAGGTGATGGCCGCGCTGGATGGCCGCCGTCTGCCGCGCAACGAGCTGGCCTGGGCGAGTGGTACCCTGAGCGGTAATCCGATCAGCGCGACGGCCGGTCTGGCCGCGCTCGACGTCCTCGCGCAGCCGGGAACCTACGCGCGCCTGCATCGGCTCGGCGGTCGACTGCGCGCGGGAATCGTCGAGGCTGGCCTTCGACGCGGCTTCCCGACCCAGGCGCTGGGCGAAGACGCGGTGTTCGGAATCCGATTCATCGAAAATAACGACGTCAAGAACTGGCTGGATCTGCAAGCCCACGATAAGGCGCTTGGCCTGCGCTGGGGCATCGAGTGTCTCAAGCGTGGCCTTCTGGTCAATCCCAACGAGAAGTTCTACGTCTCGCTCGCGCATACCGAGGCGGACATCGACCAAACGCTGGAGATTTGCGATGCCGCCTTCGCGGCGGTTCAGGCAGGATGAGGTGATAACGTGATGGATCAGCAGCTTGGTGTCGCCGTGCTGGGTCTCGGTCGGGTCGGTCCGGCCCATGTCCGCGTCGTCGCGGAAAACGCGCGCGTTCGCCTCGTCGCGATCGCCGAGGCGGATGAGGCCAAACGCGGAGCGGTCGCGGGGGGCTATCCCGGTTGCGCGGCGCTGAGCGACTACCACGATGCCCTCGCGCGCGAGGATGTCCAGGCGGTGGTGATCTGTCTGCCGCACTGGCTGCACGAGCGCGCGGCAATCGATGCGGTTGAAGCGGGCAAGCACGTTTTGATTGAGAAGCCGCTGGCGACGAGCCTGGAAGGGTGCGAGCACATCGCCGAGGTCGTGGGCAAGCGGCACGGCGTGACTTTCACCGTGGGT
>DATLRG010000363.1:0-6022 GCA_035534795.1 Chloroflexota bacterium | reverse complement strand
CCGTGCTCGACAATCGACAGGTTCACTCGCTCACCGATTTTCTCCGGAACCACAAGGCGCACCTGGAACGGCTCAAGGAGACCAGGATGCCCGAAGTCCTGACCGTCAACGGCCGGGCGGAAGTCGTCGTGCTCGACGCCGAAGCCTACTAGGAATTGCGCGACTGCCTGCATCATCTGGAGACAGGCGCTGCCATTCAGGATGGCAGCGCCTGCGCCGAGCGCGGCGAGCTGAAACCCGCCGAACAGGTCTTTGCCGAGATGAATGTCAGGTATGGCTTATGATGCCTTGATCTCTCCGCTGGAGCTCATCGTTACCCACAAGTCGGAGGGCCGCACCGGGGCAGGATCGTAGGGCAGTCTCCTGCCCGTACCGGACGCCCACCCGCACCGGCACCAGGCAGGAGACAAGCTCCCACTTGCAGAAGAGCGCCAGGCGCTCAAGAATGTCCGACCGCTGAAGTGAGTCCGATGCAGAATCGTGTTGTCCGGGTGACCCCGCTGCCGCGGTGCCGGCTTCAGGTCGAATTTGACGACGGGGTCACGGGAATCATCGACCTCAGCAAAAAAGCGCGTTACGCTCCGTGGCGCTCGTGTGCCTTCACATCGGCGCGCAAAGTTGCGTTGATGCGGGTTTGGTAGCTGCGCCGTCACCTACAGCTTGCTCTCTAGCTTGTCCGCCGCGAGGGCATTGAGCCACGCGCGTGTGATTTTATTGACGGGCTCGCGAACCATTGTGTATACGGTCGGCCAGTCGGTCAGTCGTTAAATTATTTGATCAATCACCACCGGCTCGATCGGAAAAGCGGCGGAAGGGCAACCATGGCCATCGATACCGTTTCGACCACGTCCGCTTCGCCAGCCAGCCGATCGAGGATCCGGACCGGCCCGGGGCTCTGGAGCAGCTTGTCGACTGGATGGACGGCGAGCGCACCTTGATCTACTGCAGCGATTATCCGCACTGGGACTGGGACGATCCGGCCCAATCCTTCACCAGCTTGCCCCCGGCCCTGCGTCAGCGGATCATGGCCGACAACGCCGTGGAGACGTTCAACTTATAGCCCGGCGGCGTGACGCCAGGTCGGTGGACGCGCGGAACGCGAGCCGAGAGCCCGGACGCGTCGCCTCGCGACCCGCCCGGGCTTCTGGATCTCTTGCGAGCGATGAACGAACGGGAGAGAGGAACAGCCATGGGGCGACACGTCGTGTGCTCGGTCGGCGAGCTGGCACCGGGCGAGCGAAAGATTGTCGAATGCGAAGGGCGGAGCATCGGCGTCTTCAACGTGAACGGGAGCTTCTACGCGGTGCGGAATCGCTGCCCCCACAAAGGGGCGCCGCTCTGCAAAGGTCAGATCAAAGGCCTGGTCCTCGGTCCCGAGCCCTATCGCTACACGATCGAGCGCGAAGGCGAAATTCTCAAGTGTCCCTGGCACGGCTGGGAGTTCGACCTGACCAACGGCCGCTCGATCTACAATCCGCACAAGGTGCGGGTGAAGAGCTACGACGTCACCGTCGAGCGGGGCGACGAGGCGGATCCATCGATCGAAACGTTCGACGTCTCCGTCGAGCGCGAGCTGATTGTTCTGCACCTGAGCTAGCCGCCGCTCCGGGGGCACATGCCACGACGGAAGCGCCCGGAACAGCGAGGTTCGGCGCGGCGGTCGTCGCACCGCACTTGCTGATGAAGATGACAGGCTACGGCATCCTCGACATCGACCGGAATGCCGGTCAGCCGGCCGCCTGAATCGCGGCGAGCACGGCAGCGGCGAGCTCGGGTCGGCAAACGAGCTGATCCGGTAGCCAGGGATTCGGCTGGTTGTACTGCAGGGGTGTGCCATCGATTCGCGAGACGTGGAGACCGGCGGCGCTCGCGACGCCGATTGGCGCGGCGGAGTCCCACTCGTATTGTCCGCCGGAGTGGACGTAGACGTCGGCCTCGCCCAGGACGACGGCCATCGTCTTCGCGCCGGCCGAACCCATCGGTATCAATTCTCCGCCCAGGCGGCTGGCCAATTGCTGGGCGAGCTCCGGCGGCCGCGTCCGGCTCACCACGATGCGCAGCCGGTCGCCGCTCCGAGGCGGGAGAACGGCCGCCGGAGCCATTCCCATGGTCAAGCCACGCACCGGCAAGGCGACGGCGGCGGCGATCGGTTGACCATCTTCGATCAGCGCGACGTGGACCGCCCAATCGATTCGGCCGGGCTCGCCAAACTCGCGGGTCCCGTCGAGCGGATCGACGATCCAAACCCGACGACTTCCGATCCGTCGCGTATCGTCACGGCCTTCCTCGGACAGGATCGGATCGCCGGGGTACGCCCGGGTGAGGAGATCGACGATCAGATCGTGCGAGAGCCGATCTCCCCGCGCGCCCAATGCGCGCGGATCACTGTCCGATGATCCCGACGTCTCCTTCAAGCGGAGCAAGACCTGACCGGCCTCCGCGGCGATCCGCGCCGCGTCGCGGTGTTCGGTGCTACTGCCCATGGTTCCCTCCCGGCGCGCGTTCGTCGAAAGAGCTCAGCCGAGGGCCGTGCGCTTTCAGGTAGACCGAGCCATTGCGCCGCGGTTAGCCCAGCAGTCCCATTTGTGCAAACATTGCCGTGAGCGTGGCTCGGTCGTTCACGTGTGGGAACGGCTGGTCGGGAACGGCCACGCCGAGGAAGGCGCAGAGCGGACCCCAGCCCTCTTTCACGTCGAACACCAGGAGCTTGTCGGCCGGTAGCCGTCGGGTGACGTCGGCAACGAAATCATTGAAGACCGAGATCGCGTAGGCTCGGTCTTCGAAGCGTCCGCCGAAGGTGCCCTGCCAGACGACCGCGTCCGCCATTTCGACCGTTGGTCGGAACTGGGTCAGGAATGCCGCCTTTTCGGGCGGCAGCTTCGACAGATCGTCGAATACCGGATTGCTGGCCCGAACATGGTACAGCGTCGTTAAGACACTCTCGTACCAGGCATTCGGGTCGCGCACCGTGAGCAGGACCTTTGCCTCCGGGAACGCCGCGAGCTGTTCTAAAGCTACCTTGATCGATGCCGTTCCCGTTCGCCCAAAGCCAGCTCCGATGACTTTCAACACGTGTGCCCTCCCCATTCCACCAAAATCTGGTCTATTATACCTGCTCTGGTAGTTGAGGAGTGACCGGTTTCTCGATTGTTGGCTCGGGTCGCGCGCCGCTGCCCAAAACCGGTGTGCCTTCGCCGAGCTATCTGCCGCGTGAGTATTTCGCGACTCCGTCCGGGTTGAGCTCGATCCCCAGACCGGGCGTGGTTGGCACGGGCAGCATCCCGTCGGCGTCGAGCTTGAATGGCGTGACAATGATCTCCTCGATGAAGGGCGAGGGGGTCAGGTACTCGACCCAGCCGGCGACGGGCAGCGCCGCGACCAGGTGCAGATCGGCCGCCAGACCGACGGCGGTATTCCAGCCATGCGGAACGAGCAAAATGTTGTGGTCGTAGGCCAGCCAGCCGATCCGTCGGGCCTCGGAAAGACCGCCGACCTTGGTGCAGTCCGGCTGGATGATGTCCACCGCTCCTCGCTCGATCCATGGGAAGAAGCTCTGCCGCCGGGTGAGGACCTCGCCCGAGGAGATGGGGATTGGTGCTTGCTCCCGGAGCTTGACGAAGCCTTCGAGGTCGTCGGGGGGCAACGCCTCCTCAAACCAGACGATCTGATAGTCCGCGAGCATCCGGCTCGTCTCGAGCGCCCACTTGAAGGAGCGCGGCCAGAACTGTTCGCTGCCTCCGGCGTCAACCATCAGCTCGACATCGGGGCCAACCGTCTCGCGCGCCGTGCGCACGAGGAGCTCGTCGTGCTTCCGATCGAGCCGGCCGAAGTTGTGCCAGCCCAGCTTGATGGCCCGGAAGCCCCGGGCAACGGTGGCCTCGAGCTTCTCCCGAAGCGGGCCCGGCTCGTCGAAGAGCAGCGAGCCATAGGGCTTGATCCGGTCGCGATAGTAACCGCCGAGAAGTCGTGCGATCGGTTGGCCTGTCGTTTTGCCCAGCAGATCCCAGAGGGCGATGTCGATTCCGCTGATGGCGTGGGAAACCGCACCGCCCCGTCCCTGCCAGAACGACATCTGATGCAGCTTCTCGGTGACCCGCTCCGGCTCGATCGCGGACTCACCGACGTACATGGGGCGCAGCAATTGCAGCGCCCCCTCGACCAGGGGGTAACTCGTATAGCAGCTGCCAATACCGGTCAGCCCCTCGTCGGTCATGACCTCGATCAGCGTGTGCACGTTGGTGTCCGCATCCAGCCCGAGCTCCCAGCCGGCGTCGGAGATTCTGCCGCGCAGCGGGATGGCGCGAATGTCCACGATCTTCATCGGGAAGCTCCCATCGATTTGGAGTCCGCCGCTGGTGGCAGGTAATCGGCCCGAGCGACCAGGCCCTTATGGCGTTGGATAGCGTTGAGCATCGTGTAAATCGCGCCGCGGGCGGATCTCGCGCGAGTGGAACTCGTCGAGAAAACTGGTGAGGCGTTCAACGGCTGAATGGAATGTTTTCTCACCCTTTTCCCGGGTCGCGAGCGTGGCCTGCCCATGAACGCCCGAAACAACGTTGCGGGAGAAAAACTCCTGGAACGTCACCGGACTGCCGCCGGACAGGTCCCAGTAGATGTTTGCGCTGCGCTGTGCCTCGTCAAGGTCGTCGACGGCCTTCGTCATATCCACCAGATCCGGGCGCAGGTGGAGAAGCATGGACGTCTCCAGCTCGCAGGCGTGTCCCATGCCACCGGGGAACCGAGACTCGCGCCAGCTGAGATCCGCGGTTGTGAGAAGCGACCACCACGAGGTCATCGCGCAGATGGCATCGGTTCGATTGGTGATCAAGCGGGCGCCGATGTCGAGGAAGGGCACGTTCGAGCCGTGGCCATTGAACAAGAGAATGTGCCGAAAGCCATGCTGGGCCAGGGAGCGGCCGATGTTGAAAACGTAGTCGATGATCGTGTGCTCGTCGATGGCAATCGTTCCGGGAAAATCCATGTGATGCTCGTTGAACGAATACACGACCGGGTGCATCAGGAGTGCACGCGGGGCGACGCGTTCGACCGCCGCGCGCGCGATCTCGTTTGCACACAGATAATCGACCATCAGCGGCAAATGATACCCGTGCTGTTCGGTAGTTCCGAACGGCAGGACAACAACCGGATCGTGTGTCACCGCTTCACGGATCTCTGGCCAGGACATTTCTTCATAGCGGTACTTCACGTTTCTCCCTCACGAAAGCCTTTTTCTGTTCTCGTCCACACTCACGGGCCGTCCGGCCCGGCCCACTCGAAGTCATCGAGCGGGAAGATCGGGCGACGGACGTGCTCGTAGGTGAAGCGGGTCGTGTTGGGGCTGGTGATGCCCGGGGTGTCGACCTCGATGATCATTTTCGGGATGCGCTCCTGCACCTCGAAAGCCGCGCGGAACAGGTGGGCGGACTGGACGACGATGATCCGGCGATCCCGCGGATCGATGCCGGCCGCGCGGAAGTAGGCCGGCGTCGTCTGAGAGCTCGGATACTGGGTCAGCACCACGTCGGTCCGACCGCTCCGCACGACGGCGGCGCGTCCCAGGTGTGCCTTGTGGTCTCCGGTGACGTGGTCGACCTCGAGATCGGCGATCAGGCGAACCGCGGCGCGCATCGCCACCGGGGCGCCGTTCGTCGGCTCATTCTTGCCGCCCACCTGCAGGTCGACCTCGCCGCCAATCCCAGCCGCCCACGCGGCGTCCACCGATTCGGGATCGGCGATGAAAAGGGCGGCGTCGGGCCACCCCGCCGCCTTGAGTCCGGCGAGGATAGCCGTGCCGTCGCCCGGGCTGCCGCCGGCGGTATTGTTGCCCTGGTCGGCCAGGATCACCGGCCCCTCCGGGGCGTGGATCGCGCGCTCGATCGCGGTGTCGACCGGCGTGAGGACCAGGTCGGTCTGGGTGCCGCGGCGCAGCCGCCAGGCGAGCTGGGCGAGGTCCCGGGCGTGGCGGCGGGCGAGGTCGCGGTCGCCGTCGGCATTCACCAGGATGGTCATCCCGCTCGTGGGC
>DATLRG010000362.1:0-7555 GCA_035534795.1 Chloroflexota bacterium | reverse complement strand
CCCATACCCTTCCGGGAAAAGCGGCAAAATCAGCCCGAGCGCGGCACGGAGATACCGGTTTGACGGGGGAGGCCCGAGGTGGACCAGTTCCAGGATGACGTGCGGGAGGCGCTGGAGCATCTCTACGACTACATGTTCCTGGAAAACCATCCGCTCGCCGTGGCGGTTGATGGAGAAGCTAATGGGTGGAAGCGCGGAACGACGCTCCACCGGCTGCTGGTCGAGACGATCAACCGACTGAAGCCACCCGACGGAACGCCCTCCCACAGTCCACTCTGGCGTCGCTACCGGCACGCCGCGATGCGCTACATCGAGAAGGCGACCGTCATCCAGATCGCCGAAGAGCTCGGGGTCAGCGAGCGCCAGACGCGCCGCGACCGCCAAGATGCCATCCTGGCCGTCGCCGATTTGCTCGAACAGCGCCTGGGCACCGCGCTCCGCGCCTACCAGGAGGGAGCTCGCGCCTCGGCACCAATCACCCAATCCGCGGCGGCCATGGGCCTGACCCTGGACAAGGAGGTCGCCCGGATCAGCACGCCCGAGCCGCACTCGCCCGTGCCGCTTTCCGACGCGCTCGCGGGCGTCCTGTCTATCGTCGCGCACCTGGCAAGCAAGAAGGAGCTTCGACTGCGGACCCGGAGCCCGGACCACCTGCCACCGCTCGCCTCCGAGTGTACCGTCGTCCGGCAGATTCTGCTGAGCGTGGTCATGTGGGTCGTCGAGCTCGCGGCGCCGTTCCAGGAGATCGAGGTCGTCGCCGAGGTCGAGCGGGGTAACCTGCGCGTTGGCAGCGCGTTCAGCCTGGCCGAGCCGGCGAGCTCGGATCGTCTCGAGGCCGCGGAAGGACGGCTGGCGGTCGGATCGAAGCTGGCCAGCATGCAGGGCGGATCGATCCGAACCGGACGATCCGGAGCCGCCGGACGGATCGAACTGGTTTTGCCAACCGCCCAGCAGCCGACGGTCTTGATCGTCGACGACAACCCCGGCATGCGCCGGCTGATGCGCCGCTACCTGAGCGGACGGAGCTACCTCGTGCTGGAGGCGTCGAACGCGACGGATGCCCTGCGGCTCGCCACCGACGTCCAGCCCGACGCGGTCACCCTGGATCTGATGATGCCGACGACTGACGGCTGGGAGCTCCTCCAGACACTGCGATCCCAGCCGCGGACCCGCCAGATTCCCATTGTCGTCTGTTCGGTCCTGAAAGAGCGAGACCTGGCCCTTTCGCTCGGCGCGGCGGACTTTCTCGCCAAGCCGATCACCCGCGACGCGCTGCTTCAGGCGCTGTCCGGCGTGGTCGCGACTGGCTGAGCACTCGGCAGGAGGCTGTCCAGGGTGCTCTGCAAACACCGCATGAACTCGCCCGCGTGAAAGCCGTCGGAACGAGCGAGTCCGAACATCCCGGCGACGACGGCATCATCTTCCATGCCCTTCGCGCTGATGATGACGACCGGGACGTCTTTCAGATCGGCGTCCTGGCGCATCGCTTCGAGCACGTCGTAGCCGTTGACCTCCGGCATGAGCAGATCTAAAAGGAGAAGATCCGGCGGCGATTGGCGCATCATCTCCAACGCTTCACTGCCGCCATAGGCGCGGCTGACCCGAAAGCGCCGCGAGATCAGGTGGATCATGCGCGAGAGCAGGCGAACGACCTCGTGATTGTCGTCCACCACCAGCACCGTCCGCGACGTCCGACCGGGGCGCCAGCGCGCGAGCACCTCGGCCAGGCGCTCGCGAGTGATCGGCTTGTCGAGGTAGTCCTGGACGCCGAGGCGGCCGATCGCCTCCCGGCCGCCCCGAAGCGAGCAGCAGATCACCGGCAAACGGTCCCCGGTCGCGATGGCGTGCTCGAGCTGCGACCAGCCCTCCGCGTCCGAGGGAGTGGCCACGAGGAGCGCACTGACCTCCGGCCGCTGCGCCCGGCCGATGGGGTGACTTCCGGAGTCTTTGATCGGAACGACCCGATATCCGTCCAGGTAGCGCTGAGCCAGACGAGTCAGCCAGGGATCGTCGCTGAGGACGCCGATCCGGGGTAACGCGCTGGCAAGTGCGACCGGGCGCTCCAGCGTCTCCCAGCCGGCCGTTCCGTCGAGCGGCCCCACGCCGCGATCGACCGGCAAACCGAACGCTACCGTCGTGCCCGGGTCCGGTCCGCTGTCGGCGCGCATCCAGCCACCGTGCAACGCGACAAAGCGCCGCGCGATCGCCAGCCCCAGGCCGCTGCCGCCCTGGCGCTGGTCCTCGGGCTGCTCGGCCTGGCGGAAGTCCTCGAACAGACGGGGGAGCTCATCGGCGGGGATGCCGGACCCGGTGTCGGCGACCGAGACCACGACTTCGCCCGACTGGAGCGCGGCGCGCACGGTCACGCCCCCGCGATCGGTGTAGCGAAGCGCGTTGCCAAGCAGATTGATCAGCACCTGGCGGATCCGCGTCCGGTCGACGTAGA
The DNA here is from genome assembly GCA_035534795.1 of Chloroflexota bacterium. Lineage (GTDB taxonomy): Bacteria > Chloroflexota > UBA6077 > FW602-bin22 > CADDYW01 > JAJPKB01. The sequence continues at coordinate 5,109 of DATLRG010000362.1, read as the reverse complement.
GCGGCGGAAGGTCGCCGGGAACGTCCAGCGCGATCGTGAGTCCCTTCTCGGCGAACGCCGCCTCGACGGTGCTCACCGCTTCCCGGGCAATCTCGGCCAGTGCCAGGTCCTCGCGCTCGAGGGCCATGCGGTGGGCGTCGATCTGACTCAGGTCGAGCACGTCGTTGATCAGCGTCGAGAGGTGGCGAGCGCTCTGGTAGATCGAGTTCACGTCGCCCCGGTAGGCCGGCGGCAGGATTTCGCCACCGTACGAGTCCGGGGCCATCAGGAGCATCTCGCTGAATCCGATGATCAAGTTGAGCGGCGTGCGCAGCTCGTGGCTGATGTATGCCGCGAAGCGCGCCTTGAGGGCCCGCGCGTTCTCAGCGAGCTGGCGGGCGCGGTCGAGCTCGACGGTGAGGCGCTCGAGGCGCTCGTGGGTCTCATTCAGACTCTTCACCACCCGCCCGAGCGCGCCGCGGTGCCGCTCGGCCTCGGCGGCGCGTGCCCGGGCGTCGGCGTAGCTGCTCGTCGCCCAATCCAGCGAGCGCTGGAGCGGACGCAGCCCGAGCCAGGTGACGAAGGCGACGATCCAGATCAGCACGACGACCATCGAGCGGAAGCCGTTGGTGACCGGATCGGCGGCCCCGCCATCGCTCAAGAGCACCACGCTGGCCAGCGCCGCCGTCCCGCCAGCCGCGAATGGACCAAGCAAAACGCCGCTCACTTCGACGACCACCACGAACCAGCACGCGACCGGCATGAGGCCGAGGGTCTGGGTTGCCGCGACCGTGGCGAGGAACATCGACCCGATGGCCCCCGCCGCGGCCAGGCCGTAGCTCGCCCGGAGGACGACCGACGAGGCGACCACCCCGAGGACGAGCCAGAGCACCGCCCAGCCCAGGCCAGACGGTACCAGCTCGATCAGCCAGGGGATCGCCAGGAGCCAGGCGAGCACCATCTCCAGGGTGACCACCAGCTTCAGGCTCTGGGTCTGGCACTCGACGATGCCGTCCTCCCAGAGCCTCCGGTCGCTATCGCGCGCCTCCGACGCATCGAGGCGCCAGAAAGGTCGAAAGACGAGATCCGCGCGCACGGGCCTTACCCCCTCTCGATGGATGGCCGCCCCGAGTCCGCCTTGGGGCCGCTTCACGGTCGCGGGGCCAGATCTAACGCTCTATTATATGTATATGGGCAATCTAACGTCTCGCGTGTCGAGGCAACCGAACGGTAGGAGAGGAGAAGGCGACCATGCAAAGCTCAGGGTCCACGAATCGACGGCGCTTTCTAGCATTGGTGGCGGCGGGCGCGGCGACCACCGTCGTCGCCGCGGCCTGCTCGCAAGCCCCTGCGCCGGCGCCAACCACGGCGCCAGCGGCCGCCGCCCCCGCGGCCGCGCCAACCTCCGCGCGCGCGGCGGCCCCGACCACGGCCCCAGCCGCCGTCGCCGCGCCAACGGGTAACGGTCCGAAGATCGTCCGCTTCCTCTGCGATTCCTGGGCGGTCAATGAGGTCCCGATCGACCGCCAGGCCTCGTTGTTCAACGACAAGTACCAGGGCAAGGTCCAGGTGAACGTCGAGATCAAGGGCGACGGCTGGGACACCAAGCTCTTGAGCCAGATCAAGTCCGGCACCCTCCAATGGAGCGGCTCGATGGTGATGACGTCGCCGACCGGTCTCGCGAACTCGGTTCTCTCCGGAATGGTCCAGCCCATGGACGACTTCCTGAAGAACTCCCAGGAGGATGGCGCGTCCAAGCTGCTCGACGACATGATCGACACCGTGAAAAAGTGCAGCACCTATAGCGGCAAGCTCTACGGTATCCCCTACAGCTTTGAGAACGACAGCTTCATCTGGCGCAAAGACTACTTCGCGGAGGTCGGCATCACCCAGGCACCGGCCACCTGGGACGATCTCTTCCTGGCCTCGATGAAGATCAAGCAGGACGCGAAGCTGAAGGGGGTGACCCCGTTCGCGTTCGTTCAGGACCTGGACGCCAGCGTCGCGACCCTGATGAACAGCGCCACCGACAACCCCTACGCCAAGGATGGTATCTTCGACCTCACCAGTGACGCGGCGATCCAGAGCATGCTGTTCATGCGCAAGTTCGTGGAGAACGATCTCGTCCCACCCCACACCTGGGACGATTGGTGGCCGCTCGACCAGAAGGGCAAGCTCGCCGCGCTCATCGGCCAGAGCTCGCGCGGGCTCTGGACCGGCAAGATCTGGGGGCTCAAGAGTGTCGACACGACCGCGGTCCCGCTGCAGAAGAAGGGGGGTCCGTCGAACGGGAGCTACTTCTGGAACAACAACACGACGATCCTGAACAAGGCGCCCTATCCGCAGGAAGTCGCCGATTTCATTGTCTTCGCCTTCGGCCCGCAGAACAAGCCGATGCAGGACGCGATTATCACCTCGGGCAAGACGCCGATCTACGAATCGATCTACAAGACGATGATCCAGGGTGACCCGAACTACGCCGACTACGCCTGGATGGTCCCGATGCGGGCGCAGGTCGCGGCGAACAATCCGCTCCCGGCGACCCTGCTCTGGTCGATCCAGCAGACCGTCTTCATGAAGTACGCGGTGGCGTTCCTCGAGAAGGGTTCCAAGATGACGCCGCAGGAGCTGGGCGACACGGTCATGAAGGAGACGCGCGCCCAGGGAGCGAAGCTGGAGTCGGATCTTGGCGTCAAGCAGTGAGAGCGGGGCTGGCCGGGCCAGCCCTCCGACGGTCGCGCCGCTGACCGAGGTGCTCCGGGGAGACGTCGTCGAGTCACGCCATCGAGGATCGATCGCGGTGGTCGACGCCGACGGTCGGTTGCTCGACGAAGTCGGCGACGTCGACCTCGTCACCTACTGGCGATCGTCGGCCAAGCCGCTCCAGGCGCTGCTGGTCATCACGACCGGCGCCGCCGATCGCTTCGGTCTGGAGCCAAAGCACCTGGCCGTGATGTGCGCGTCGCACGCCGGGCGCGACTACCACGTGGAGGCCGTGACCGAGGCCCTCGAACGGGCCGGGGTGCCGACCAGCGCGCTGCGCTGCGAGGTCCCGGAGCGCTCGGCGCCGCGCCACGGCTGCTCCGGCAATCACACCGGCATGCTGGTCACCGCCCGCCACCTTGGCGAGCCACTCGACACCTACCCGAATCCAGACCACCCGGTTCAGCGGCGGATCCGCCAGGTGCTGGGGACCCTGGGCGACGTCGAGCCAGCGTCGATTCCAACGGCCAGCGACGGCTGCTCCGTCCCGACGTTCGCGATGTCCCTGCGCCAGATGGCGCTCGCCTTCGCCCGGCTGATCGATCCCGAGGGCCTCGACGAGCCGCTGCGCGGCGCCTGCCGACGGATCGTCGCGGCGATGCAGGCGCACCCTGACCTGCTGGCCGGCGCGGAAGGTGACACCCGGAACCTGACCAGCGCCCTCGTCCGGACGCTGTCGCCAACCCTCGTCGGCAAATCGGGCGCCGAGTCGATCTTCTGCGTCGGTCTTCGACCGGGAACCCTCGGACCGCGGGGCGTCGGCATCGTGGTGAAGGCCGAGGATGGTGGCTTCGCCCCCCGGTCGTGCTATCTGGCGACCGTGGAGGCGCTCCGACAACTCGGAGTGGCGAGCGCCGAGCAGGTGCGGGCGCTCGATCCCTACCTGGAACGGACGATCCGGAACGTTCACGGTCAGGTCGTGGGGGGCGCCCGCCCCTGCTTCCGGCTCGGATCGGTCGGGCGGCGATGAGTGTCCTCACCGAGCGGGGCAACGCCGCGTCGGCGACGCTCGAGCGCCCCATCGCGGGGCGACGGTCGTCGTATCGGCTCTACGGCAATCCGCTCTGGGGCTACCTGTTCGTCGGGCCGCCGCTGATCGTTTTCGCCATCTTCAACGTCTGGCCGATTCTGCGCGGGATCGTGATGGCGTTCCAGGACTACCGCTGGCTGGTGCCCCGGACCCAGTGCGTCTGGTGTACCAACGGCCTGGCGAACTACGCCGAGCTCCTCCAGGACGACACCTTCTGGCACAGCCTCCGGGTGTCCGCCGCCTACACGCTGATGTACACCCCGACGACGATCCTCCTCGCGCTGCTCGTCGCCGTCCTGATCGGCCAGGTCCGCTCGTCGCGGCTGGAGGGCATCTATCGGGTCATCTGCTACCTGCCGGTCGTGCTGCCGGTCACCGCGGCGGTGCTGGTCTGGAAGAGCATTTACGACACCCAGTTCGGCTACTTGAACCAGTTCCTGACCGCCGTCCTGGGGATCCAATCGCCCCCCAACTGGCTCGGCTCGCCGGAGTGGGCGCTGGTCGCGGCGGTGATCCCGGCGATCTGGCGCAACTTCGGCTACGACATGCTGCTCTTCCTGGTGGGCCTCTACGGCATCGGCAGCGAGCTTTACGAAGCGGCGTCGATCGACGGCGCCGGGGCATTCGAGCGGCTTCGCTTCATCACTCTGCCGCTGCTCAAGCCGACCTTCGTGCTGGTGCTGGTGCTGTCGGCGGGCGTGGTCAGCGCGACCGAAGAGATGCTGCTGATGTTCGGGTCGGTCGGTGGACCGGGCGAGTCCGCGCTCACCGCGGGCCTCTATGCCTACCGGACCGCCTTTCTCGTCGGGGACATGCGACTGGGCTACGCCGCCTCGATCAACCTGGTGCTCGGGCTGATCCAGATGGCGATGGCCGGCGCGGTCTTCCTGTTCTTCCGCACCGAGCGAGCATGAGGCATGACGTGGAACCGTGGGAATCTTCGGCGAGCCGCACGATTCCGCGTCTTACTCTCGAGCATGATGGTCGATCAAGTCGAGGAATAGCGAGATGATCGTCAAGCGTGAACGACCTGGAGTCTTGGATAGCTGGCTGGCGGTCGGCGTGATCCGACAGCTCCGCCTCGATCGGCTGCTACCGAACGTGGTGCTTACGGTCATCGTGTTGATCTGCTTGCTGCCGGTGGTCTGGGCGGTCTCGTCGTCGCTGAAGGGCGCGAAAGAGCTGTACCAGGCGGTGCCATCCCTGCTGCCGGCCCACCCCACCCTCGGCAATTACACCTTCATCCTGACCCGGCGCGGCATGGAGGCGATGCCGCAAAACCTGCTGAACAGCATCGAAGTGTCGATCAGCACGCTCCTGCTGACGGTTCTCCTGGC
>DATLRG010000361.1:0-3863 GCA_035534795.1 Chloroflexota bacterium | reverse complement strand
CGATGGTCAGCTTCTGACCGGCTCGCTGATGGACTACTGGCTGCCGCGCGCCGACAACCTGCCGTCATTCGAGCTGGAAGCCACCGCGAATCCCTCGCCGCTAAATCCGCTCGGCGCCAAGGGCGTCGGCGAGGCGGGCACCATCGCCGCACCGCCCGCCCTCGTTCACGCCGTGCTCGACGCCCTGCGGCCGCTGGGCGTTGCAGATCTCCCCCTGCCCTTCACCTCCGAGCGCGTCTGGCAGGCCATTCAGACGGCGGCGCGGGGGGCCGCCGATGCAAGTGGAACACCGTCCCCAACCGAGGGGGCTGCCCCGGGAGCACCGGACGTCTGAGCGTCCGTTGCGCTGGTTCTTTTCGGCACGCGTTCCGACGGTCGCCCGCATCGCTGATGCGGGCGCGCCGGGCACCTTTCGATCGCTGGCCGACCCTAATTCGATCGTTTCTCACCAAACTCTCAGGTTTGCCGCGTAGAGTCGTCATGACGCGCCAGTCAATCCGGGGGTTGAGCGTCAGATCGTCCGCGATTGGGGAAAAGGTCGGCTAGCTCTTGGTCGGCACCGCTCTCGGGCGGCAGCACGTGTGGCTTCGGCTGGGCACTTGGCGCTGACACCGACATCGAGGGTTTCCGGCATGCTCCGTTCTTGGTCATCGACGACGCTGACCAACGTCGTCCTTCTCGCCGTGGTGATTCTGGCCCCCGCGCGCGCCGTCGCGGTCCTGAATCTCGATCCCAGCCTCCCTTTTGGACTGGTTACCTGGGTCGGATTGGTGGCGATCGGCGGCGCGCTCGCGCTCTCCCTTACCGGCTCTCTCCCCGGCCGCGCTCAGCTAGCAGCGCTGATCGTCGGCGCGACGGTGGTCGCCGGGGCCGTCGCGCTCACCACGCCGAGCGCTCCCGCCGATCCCAGTCTGCAGCACCATTTCCGCCAGCTTGCCGACGAGCTCGTAGTCTGGGTGCGCGCGGTGACCGCCGGTCGCCAGGCAACCGATAATCGTTTGTTTCTCCTGCTGCTCAGTGAGGTCGCCTGGGTCCTCGGGTGCGTGAGTACGTGGCTGCTGGTCCAGCGTCAGCGCGTGTGGTTGCCCGTCACGGCGGGCGTTCTGAGCGTCTTGCTCGTCCTCATGCCGTTTCCGAGCTTGTTTGGCTATGCCGTGGTCCAGGTCGTCGCCGCGCTCGTGCTCGCGGCGCGCGTCAATCTCCAGCAGCAGCGTGCGACCTGGACGGTCGCCGGACTGGCCGAACCGGTTACTCTCTCGCGGCGCGCCCTCGTCGTCGGCGTTCCCGTATCGGTCGCGCTGGTCGGACTGGGCTGGCTCGCTCCGACGACGCTCACCGCCCAAGCGTCCGCTGCCGCGCCCACCCCGCTGCGGGACGCGTGGCTGAAGACCCAGGGCCAGTTCTATCGCATGTTCGGTGGCCTGCGCTCGGCCAACCTCGCCTCGTTGAGCGGTTTCAGCAGCGCCCTCGCCCTGCACGGATCGTTCCATCTCGCCGATACCCCGGTCCTGGAGATCGCCGCGGCGCTTCCCCAGTACTGGCGCGCCGTCGTGTACGACCAGTACACCGGACACGGCTGGCTCAGTAGCCACCCCGGAGAAAGTCGTACTCTCCCGGCCGACGCGCTCATCGAACAGCATCCACCGCTGCAGAGCCGAGCGAACCTCAGCCAAACGATCACGGTCCTCCAGCCCCGGGGGAACTATTTCGTCGGCGCGGCCCAACCCGTCCGGTTCAATCGCCCCGCCCTCCTCCAGTTCTTCGCCCCGGAGACCGCCGATGCAAATAACCTGATCGCCGCGATTTCTCCCGACATTCTCGGACCGGGCAGCCAGTACACGGTCACTTCGAGCGTATCGACGGCAAGCGCCGACCAGCTACGCGAGGCGGGCCGAGAATATCCCTCCGACATTCGCCAGCGCTATCTCGCACTTCCCTCGATTCCGCGCGAGGTTCGTCGCCTGGCCTTCCGGCTGACCGCCGGCGCCACGAATCCGTATGATCGGGCCCTCGCGGTGGAAAAATACCTCAAGACGCTGACCTATTCCCTGGACGTACCGGTGCCTCCCGCCGATCGCGACGGGGTCGACTATTTTCTCTTTGTCACCCGGGAAGGGTACTGCGACTACTTCGCCTCGGCGATGGCCGTGTTGCTCCGGAGCGTCAGGCTTCCGACCCGAGTCGTCTCCGGCTACGCGACCGGCCAGAAGCAAAGCGCCGACGCCTACCTCGTCCGCGATGCGCACGCGCACACCTGGACCGAAGTGTACTTTCCCGACTACGGCTGGATTCCCTTCGATCCCAGCGCGGGCTGGCCGACGTTTCCCCGCGGCGTCGCCCTCCCAGCGGCCGCCGCGCTGCCCACACCGCCACCGTCGCAGACTCAAGCCACCCCGACCCCGCGAAGCGCACCGGTGCCGACGCCGATCCCCGCTCTTCCGTCGGCAGGTGGACTGCCCGAATCGCCGGCCCTGTCTCGCCTCTCGGTGGACGTCCGACCCGCGTTCCCCTACGTTGGCGGCCTTGGTCTGGTCGGGCTCGTCGGACTTCTGGCGCGCTCCCTCTGGGAAAAAGATCTGCGCCGCCTTCCGACCCCGGTCGTCGCCTACGTGAAGATGACGCGCCTTGCCCGGATCCTCGGAGTTGGTCCGAAAGACACCCAGACCCCCCGCGAGTACGCGCGCACCCTCAGCCACACCCTCCCGGAGGCGGCCGAGGCGATCGCTGGCATTGCCGACGAGTACAGCGAGCACGTTTTTGGGCGGCCAACTGCCCCATCAGATCGGGACACCGCCGCCCTCTGGCTCCGCTTCCGGCGCCACGTCGTCACGCGGATTGTCCGGTTCGGGCGGCGGAAGGAGTCCGATCCCGGCGCCCCATGACGCGCCGACCGGTCGGCGTCAGCGTCGGGCCCGGTGGCCAGTCCGCTCGCTCACTCCTCGCCGTGCCAGGCCGCCCAGCCTTCTTTGAAGCCGTAGAAAACGATGACCAGCCCGGCCAGCGGATCCGCCCACGACCAGCCAATGGCGGCGTTCAGGACCAGCCCCACCAGCACCGCGGCGGCGAGGTAGGCGTCGATCAGGGTCACCCGGCCCTCGGTGAGAAGAACTGGATTCTTGAGGCGCGTTCCGGTTTGGTGCTTGCCCCGGGCAAGCAGGAGCATCGCGATCAACGTCGCGGCCAGCCAGACGATGCCGCCGGGCGAGCTGGCCGGCTGGGCCGCGAGAATGAGAGTGCGTGCCGACTGAAACAGGATGTAAGCGGCGAGGAGGAGGAAGGCGCCGCCGATCAAACGGAGGGCTTGCCGCTCGCGATTCTGGTTGATCCCTTTGAGCTGCCAGACCACGACGAGCGAGGCGAAGATCTCGATCAGGGAATCGAGGCCAAAGCCGGCCAGCGCCACCGAATGGGCCGCCAGGGCCGCGAGCGCGACGATGACCGTGCCGACGACGTTCCAGCCCAACGTCGTGTACTCCAAAAGCAGCCCCCGCCGCAGCAGCCCGGTCTCGGTCTGCACCACGCCCTCCACTCGTCCGGTTTTGGCGTCATTCTAGCACCTAGCGCCGGACCACTCGTCAGCCGCCCACGGCCAGCAGCTGACTCAGCTCCTCGGTCAGCGCCGCGCTCAGCTCCGGTCGGCCATGAAACGCGGCGGGCGTATTTTGAAAAAGCTCGATCTTCCAGCCGCCGGCGTGCCGCGCGGCGACCAGGGTCTGAATGGCGTTGACGCCCGGATGCAGCGCCGATTGACCGGGCGGGACCATGCCGGCGACGCCCCGGAGCACCGCGACCTCGGGCGTCAAGAACCGCACCTCGCGAACTTTGGCCACGTACGCCGCCGTCGGGTAGTCGCGGAAGATCTG
>DATLRG010000360.1:0-9228 GCA_035534795.1 Chloroflexota bacterium | reverse complement strand
CTGCGCCGCCGTGGTCCAGACGTTCCGGCGTGCTCGTGGAGCGGCGAGAGTGTAGGACCGCGGGGAAGATCGGGGCGAAGGTCCTGGAACGAGGAAGGAGGAAGCAGCGAAGAAGGAAGAAGGAACCCGGCGCACGTCACTGTTACACAGAATCAATTAGTTCTGTGAACTAACCCAGGCACCACCCAACACCGAGGCGGCGCGATCTGAGCGATTCCTCTCTTCGCTACCTCTCTACCGGCAGTTTCACCGTCCGGAAAACAACGTGGACCGGTGGGTCGGTGCGATTGGCCGGATTTCAACGAAATTCCAATGCCCTTCGGGAAAAGCATTGCGGTCTCGCCAGGGCAGCGGTAAGATCCGCATGGTCTACTGAGCAATGCGAAAAACGCAAAACGCAATGCACAAATAGCCGCCAGGTGGCCGCTCTTCGCGCCCCGTTTTCCGTTTTGCGTTTTTCGCTGAAGGGGGTCCGCGGCGTCGATGAGCCCGTCGTTGTTGTCTAACCTCTTCGCCGGGTGTTTCTGGTTCGGCACGGCCGCGACAGTGCTGAGCTTCGTCTTCGGTCTCGGGCATCACGGCTCGCTGCACCTGCCGCACTTTGGCCACGTCGGCGGGCACCTCGGATCGTCGGGACACGCCGGGGAGCCGTCGGCGGGCGTGTCGCCGTTCAACCTCACCTCGATCCTGGCGTTCGTCGTCATCTTTGGCGCCGTCGGACTGGCGTTGCAAGGCGGAGTCGGCGGGGTGATCGCGCTGGTGCTGGCGGCCCTGGCGGGCGTCGTCGCGGGCTGGCTGGCTTTCGTCTTCATCGCTCGCTTCCTCGTGCGCGGTGAGACCTACCTCGCGGATGAGCCGATGGTTGGCACCGTGGGGGCGGTGAGCATCCCGATCGGGACGGGGCACGTCGGCGAGATCATGTACACGCGCCACGGCGTCCGACGGAGCGACGGCGCGCGCTCGATCGATGGCCAGCCGATCGCCGCCGGCGAACAGGTCGTGATCGTCTCCTACGACAACGGCCTGGCGACCGTCCAGCGCTGGCACGATTTTTTTGCAGTAAAGCCCCGGTGAGAACGCCATCGCCGTGGTGAGTCTGCTGCGCAGATTGACCACGGCGATGGCGTTCTCACCGGGGCATGACCATTGACTCCGGGTCCCAACGGAAAGGAAGGCTTGGATGACTAGTCCGGTGATCGCGGTGATCGCGGCATTGGTGTTTCTGTTGATTCTGAGCATCGCCGCGCGAACGTTCCGTAAAGTCGGTCCGAACCAGGCGCTGATCGTCTACGGCTGGGGCGGCACGCGGGTGGTGAACGGCGGCGGCGCGCTGGTGCTGCCCTTTTTCCAGTCGGCGCGGGAGCTCTCGCTGGAGCTGATGTCGTTCGACGTCGCGCCGCAGCAGGACCTCTACACCCGGCAGGGCGTCGCGGTGAACGTCGAGGCCGTGGCGCAGCTGAAGGTGCGCTCGGACGCGACCAGCATCCGCACGGGCGCCGAGCAGTTCCTGACGAAGAGTCAGGACGACCGTGAGGAGATGATCAAGCTGGTGATGTCGGGTCATCTACGCGGCATCGTCGGGCAGCTGGCGGTCGAAGAGATCGTCAAGGAGCCCGAGATGGTCAGCGAGAAGATGCGGACCACCTGCGCCGAAGACCTCTCGAAGATGGGTCTGGAAGTGATCAGCTTCACGATCAAGGAAGTGCGCGACCAGAACCAGTACATCGAGAACATGGGGCGACCCGACGTGGCGCGGATCCGTCGCGACGCCGAGGTCGCGACCGCGGAAGCGACGCGGGACATCCAGATCCGACAGGCGATGGCCTCGCGCGAGTCCGCGGTCGCCAAGGCCCAGGCCGATCAGGAACGCGTGCTGGCCGAGACCACCAGCCAGGCCCAGCAGGCGCAGGCGGTGCGCGACCTGGAGCTGAGGCGCGCCACCTACCAGGTGGACGTCCAGAAGGCCAAGGCCCAGGCCGACGCCTCCTACGGCATCCAGGAGCAGGTGCAGAAGCAGCAGATCGTCATCGAGCAGGTCAACGTCGAACGGGTGCAGCGCGAGGGGCAGATCAAGGTCCAGGAAGCCGAGATTCTGCGCCGCGAGAAGGAGCTGACGGCGACGGTGCAGAAGCAGGCCGAGGCCGATCGCGCCCGGATTCAGACGCTGGCCGAAGCCGAGAAGAGTCGACGGGTGATCGAAGCCACCGGCCAGGCCGAAGCGGTGCGGGCCCAGGGGCAGGCAGACGCGGACGTCATCCGGTTGCGCGGCACCGCGGAGGCGGAGATCATTCGGGCCAAGGGCGAAGCGGAGGCCGAGGCGATGCGGCTGAAGGCCGCGGCCTTCGAGCAGTACGGCCAGGCCGCCATCCTCGACAAGATCATCGCCAGTCTCCCGGTGATGGTCGAAAAAATCGCCGCGCCGCTCGCGAACGTGGACCGCATCACCGTCGTCTCCACCGATGGCGCCACCGCGGGAGTCAACAAAGTCACCGGCGACATCGCCCGCATCGTGGCGCAGGCGCCCGAGCTGATCGAAACGCTGACCGGCCAGAAGATCGGCACGATGCTCGAGCAGCTCGGTGCGCTGAAAGCGGGCGTCGACGGACACGAGGATGAAGGTCCGGAGTGAAAACTGCCAGACTGGGCTGGCTGTGCTGCGCATAGCCAGCCCAGTCTGGCAGTTTTCACTCTGGACCACGTTTAAGATCGGTTCGCCGCCAGCCAGACCCGACCGACGACGACGTGGATCGGGTAGGTCTCGCCCAGGACTGTGGCGATCGCCCGAGTTAGCGGCTCGGCGAGGCGATCCTCCAGGAGATCGCGCGCGAAGCGGCTCGGCGCGCCGACGACGAGCGCGCCGTCTTCCTGGCCAATGAAGGCCGCCTGTTCCAGCCACGACCGGTGGCGCTCGCCGATCGGCTGACGAATCAACTCGTCGGTGACGAGCCGCCAGAGCTGCCAGTTGGTGATCGGGCGGCGGGCGGACACGACGAAGGTGGGCGGTGTCGGCTCTGGACCCTCGTCGACAGGACCGATGGGCGCCGGGTCGTCGCGCTCGGTTGGCTCGGCCGGCGAGACCGGCGCGTCGGCCGGTGAGGCGATCGGGGACGGCGCCGCGCGGGGCGCGCGACGATCGTGGCGCGCCGATCGCTGCCGGCTGGCGCGGGTCGCCGCGGGCGCGCGTTCCCACCCTTCGCAGATCGTCGTGATCCGGCGGGGCGCCACGAAGGCGCTGCCGGTATCGACGGCTTCGACGATCGCGGCGACCACCCAGGCCGCACCGGTGGACGGTGGGTCGGCCTGGCGCGCCACGGGATCGAAGCGTTGGACGAGCTCGGCCAGGCGCCGGCACTCGAGCGGCGTCGGGGGCCGGTTGTTGGCATCGGCATAGACCTGGAGGACCGCGCGGTCGAGCGCGGTCCGGGCGTCCTCGACGCGCGCCGCGTGCTGCAAAGGGAGCGGGACTGATTCCGGCTTCTGCTTCTGCTGAGTACCTCTTCCGGTTGGTACCTCTTCCTCTGACAATGTGTCAGTCATATGTAAAGGTGACAATTTGTCAGTTTGAGTGGGCCCTGGCCTACCTGCCACATTGTCAGTGAGAGCCGGATCGGTCGATGGCAGGGTCCTCGCTGCCAGATTGGCACGAAGGTCGGTGGGATCGTCCACGCGCAGGAGATCGCGCTGGGTGGTCTCGTCGACGAGGAGTCGCTCGGCGGCGCGGCGCTTCAGCTCCGCGTCGTCTTCGGGCACCAGCGGGTCATCCATCGCGACGAGGTAGGCGCTGGAGGTGCGGACCTTTTTCCCCAGGAGCGGGTCGTAGCGGTAACGGTACTGAACGCGGATGAACCGGCGCGCGAGGGGCTCCTGCAGGGCGCGGATCACCGTGCGCACCGAGACGCCCATGGAGCGGGCGAGTTCCTCCTGCGAGGGCCAGCAGTAATCGCGGCGCTCGCCGGTGCGCGGGTTGTAGTAGCAGCGGTCGCGCAGCTCCATAATCAGCAGCGTGAGGACCGGCCCGAGCCGCGGCTTCCAGGTGCGGAAGAAGTAGCGCGTCTCGACGTGCAGGTTGAGCGGGCGCACGATCTGATTGCGCAAGTCGTGGTAGAACGGCAGCACCTCGAGACGCTCGTCCTGGAGGCGCGCGGCCAGCGCGGCGACGCGACTGGCGCGGTCGTCCGCCACGGTCGCGGCGCCGGGCGCCGGCACCGCTGGCTCGCGCGGTGTGGCTGCTCCCGCTGGGGTGGCGCTCTCGCTCATGCGCCCTCCTCTCGACACCATCGCAAACTTTGCTATATTCTATCGCAACGATTGACATTACCTTCAGGCATCGCCAGTCCCGTGGGCGCTGTATCGCATTTTTTACGATGGAGCGTCAGCGCAAGGTGGTGGGCGCGTCGTCGGCCAGCGGCCGCGGCCCGGACTCGTCGGCCGCGCTGGAGACAAGCTGATCGAGGTAGAAGACCTCGACGTCGAGCGGGCGCCGGTCCGCGCGCGTGGTGGCGGAGAGGCGCTCGCCCAGAACGAAGACGTAGCCGCGCCGGGCGGGTCGGACCTCGAGGACGCCCAGGTCGGCCAGATCGCGGATGAGCTTGGTGAGAGTGTTGCGCGAACAGTCGATGGCGCGGTCCATGAGCTCCTCGGCGGTGGCGTAGGTCGCGAGGTAGCCCTCGCCACGGAGTTGGCGGTAGTCGTCTGGCGCGAGCGGCGTGTCCTCGTCGACGCGCGCGCGCAGCCAGAAGTAGAGCTTCTGGCCATCGCCGGACCAGCGCCGGTAGAGCGGCGAATCGACGAAGCGCGCGGGCAGCGCGATCGGCTCGGGTGTCAGACGGGTACCTCCTCGATCCAGTGCCGCGCGGGACGGGCGCGCGCCTGCCCCGCCGGCCGAAGTATACGTGTACCGGCGACCGAATGTCAACAATTGAAGTACTACCGTGTATTCACAATGGTACCACGGACAACGAATAGATGTTCTGGTTGTCGATGCGCTGCTGTCTACCCATGTGCCGGCCGGAGGAGGGGCCAAAAAACAACGTGGCCGGCCCCAGGTTCCCTCTCTGTGTCCTCCGTGGGACCTCCGTGTCTCTGTGGCGAAGGTCGTCCCATCCTCACCTGCCTGTTGCCCATAACCTGGCAAGCGGCTAATCAATCTGCGCTGCGACAGTGCTATACTAGCCGCCGTTCCAGGTGGCGCGAAGCGATGGCGCGTCGATCGGGGAGCCGCGGTGCCGTGGGCCATTGTCCGCGGACGGGGGCCCGGACCCGACCTCGTCGGCACGGCGATTTTTCCGTGGGGGTGGAGGAGAGCATGGGACAGACGGTACGAACGGAGTTTGCGCAGTGGCTCCGCGACCAACTACGATCGCAGGGGTGGATGGTGTCCGATTTCGCGGTGCAGGTTGGCGTGCGCCCGTCGGCGGTGTATCGCTGGACCGCCGGGCAGCGCGCGCCCACCGACTCCCAGGTCGATAAGATCGCCGTGGCGCTGCGCATCGCTCCCGAGGTGATCTGGGAAGCGCTGGCACGCTCGGGCGTGACGCCGGACGCCCCGCCGCCGGCGACCGGCCGGCCGCGGGCGCGACCGACGGCACCGCCGGGGCCGGTGTCTCCGCCGGCCGAGCGTCCTTTTGCACGGTGGCTACGCGCTCAGCTCGATTGTCGTAGCTGGTCGGCGGGTTTCTTCGCGCGCCGCATCGACCTGGACCCGGTCACCGTGCGCGCGTGGCTGGGCGGCGTGCGCGAACCCGCCAGCGTGCAGTTTTCGCGCGTTGCCAGCGCGCTCGACGCGGACGTCGCATTGCTGCGAGGCCTGATGGAGAGCTAAAGGACCAGCCGCACGCGCGGGGTGAAAGCGGGGTCGAACGCGGCGAGCCGCGTTGGGCCCAGGGCGACGATTGCCGCGCGGGCGCGGTCGGCCGCGGCGATCAGGGCGTCGACGTCGACGCCCTGGCAGGCCGGCCGGAACCACTGGAGCAAACGGACGCCCGTTTCTAGCTTGGCCACGGCGCCGTGGTAGTTCCCGCGATTCTGCAGGTGATACATCCCCACGCCCACGAGCAGGATGCCCTGGTAGAGGTAGCGGACGTCGTCCCGCTCGGCGCGCCAGAGGGTTTCGAGCGTCTCGTGCTGCTCGAAATACTCGCCCCGGTTGAACTGCTCGACGCCGCGCCGGAGCAGGTCGGGCGCCGATTCGCCGCACCGCTCGGTGTGGAACGGGCCGGCCAGCGAACGGGCCATCACCGGCTCCGTGGACCTTTGCCGGGCCGCTCGAAGAGGCGCAGCGATACCAGTCCCGCTTTTTGGCCCAGCGCCAGCATGTCCAGCGGGCTGCCCAGGAGCTCCGCCAGCATCGATTGCATCGCTTCGTTCACCGGGCCGGGCCCCTGGTCGACGACCTGCAAGGAATCCGCACGGAGCGTGATCCCCCGGCTCGCCAGCTCCGCGCGCAACCGCTCCAGATCGCCCGGCGCGACCAGCGCCAGGTCCGGCCGCGGCAACGCCCGGATCAGCGGACCGATCGCGGGGATGCGCTGGAGCGCGCTCCAGCCGACCGGCTCCGCCGGGCAGCCTACCGCGACGAGCGTCTCGAACGGCAGCGTCTCGATCGCGCCGCTCCAACCGAGCAACCGCGTTCGCAGGTCGTCCGGCAGAGGTCGCCCGGTGGCCGCCTCGAGGAAGGCGGCCAGCTTCGTGCCGGTCGACCCGGCCTTGACCGCCCCGGCGACCGACTCCGCGGTGATGCGGTAGAGGAGGGTCGGCTCAGCCACTTCGGCCGGCCTGGCGAAGGCCGCGAGGCGGTAACGCAGGTAGGGGTCGACCCGGCCGCGCGCGATCGCGATCAGGTCCGGATCGCGCAGCTCGAGCGCGCCGAGCGGGGGGCGGGAATAATCCACCTCCGTCGGCTTCTGCTTGCTCCGCACGGCGACGAGCTGCATCACCCGGCCGATGTGGGCCGCGGCGACGTGCACGCTGGTGGGTCCCAGCCGGCTGCCGAGCAACGGCGCCAGCTCGCGGTCGGCGAGCCAGCGGTCGAGCTGTCGCTCGTCGTCGGCGTCGAGGACCGTGGCGCGCTCGCGGACCGTCAGACGTTCGTAGAGAGCGGTCCACTCGCGCAGCGTGTAGCCCACGTTCTGCGGCAGCGGGCCGCCGTTGACGGTCTCGAGCAGCGCGATCACCCGCCGGCCGGTCCAGCCGTGATCGAGTCCCCGCACGAGATCGCCCTGGGTGAGCTGATAGGTCGCGGCGCGGTCCAGGGAGCGACGGGCGGCGAACTGGTCGAGCTGGGCCAGCAGGGCGCCGTGGGCCAGGGCGTCGACGACGACGACCTCGAAGTTGGGCTGGACGACCGCGTGGTCCGCTACGACCAGCGGGCTGGCCGCCAGTGGCTGGCCGGCCAGCAGGTGCTGTCCGATCTCGGTCAGCCGAAAGCACGCTGGCTCTGCCGGACCGGGGCCAACCTCGACCAGGCCGAGCCAGCGCAGCGATTCGGCGATGACCTGACGGACGAACGCGCCCTCGACCTCGAGCCAATCGCGGCGGGGGTAGAGCAGCAGCGTCTCGGTTGGCGTGACGCCCGTGTCAACGCGGCGGATACCGAAGTACGGCACCGCGTTTTGCCGCTCGCCCGCGGTCGGGTCCGGCTGGCCGTACAGCAGCGCGAAGTCCTGGGACCGCGGGAACAGGAGCTCGGAGTCCTGCTGGTAGACCAGCGCGACGAAGGCGTCGACCGGGTACCAGGCAGCGGGGTTGGGCGCGAGCGCGGCCCCGAGCAACGAGCAGATCAGGGTGCGCGCCTGGGTCAAAGATTCGTTGCTCGGACGGCCGTCGTAGGCGTCGTGGGACACCCAGGGGAACGGAGGCGCGCCGTCCTCATCGGAGTACGTGGAGAAGCTCAGCGTGGGCACGCGCGCCAGATCATCGAACGATCCCCGGGACCAGCCGGCGAGCAGGCGGCAGACCTGCTCCGCGGCGGGCGCGCCCAGGAAGGCGGTCGCCGCGTCGGCGGGCACCAGCTCCTGCGCCTGCCGCACGAGCAGGTCGGCGCCGAGCAGCGCGGCCAGCGCGAACCAGAGCACCGGCGGCGCCTTGCCGGCACCGGTCCCCTTTCTGGCGGGACGGGTAGTGGTCGTGCCGCCGAGCAGCGCGGTCGCGAGTCGGCTGACCTCGGGTCGGTAGGGCAGCCCTTGCCGCGTGAGGCGGATTGGCTTGCGCGCCGCCTCGGCCAGCAGCAGGAACGCGGCGCGGCGCAGCGCGGCGAACGTCGGCTCGGCGACGCTGGCCGGCGGACCGGTCGGAGCCAGGGCGGGAGCGGCCCACTGGCGATCGCGGGCCCATTGGGCGACGCCCGGCGCCAGCTCGTAGCGGGCCTCGGTCCCCCCCGCGCGCAGCGATGGCAGGTCGATGCTCAGGCGCTGGTCGCCGACGCGCTCGGCGGCCGAGAGCAGGCAGCCGTGCATCATCAGTCGCTCGACTTCTTCCAGGGCTGCCGCGGGCTGCAGTTGCTGGCGCTCTCGCAGCGCCACGAGCACGGTGCGCAGGCGGAAGGGGCCGCCGCGCAGGGAGAGCAGACCGAGCAGCGACCACTGGGCGGGGGCGAGCCGGCGCTCCAGGACCGCCCGGTGCCGTGGCGTGCCGATGAACGGGACCAGCGCGGCGACGTAGCCGGCGTGATCTTTGGCCGCGACCGGTAGATTCAGGGTGCGCGCGATTTTCTTCAACGCGTTCAAGCTGAAGCGATCGAGCTGGCTGGAGCGGTCGAGCGGCGCGTCCGTCGGAGCTTGTAGCATGGACGGTTACTCCGCGGTGACGCGTGGCGTCTGACCGAGACGCTTGAGCAGCTTGTGGACGTCGTCGAGCCGTTCGTGATCGACCATGGCGGCTTTCGGGCCGAGGCGGCGCACGACGAAGCGGTCGAGACCGGCGGCGAGCAGCTCGTCGAGGGCGGTCGCCTCGGCGACCTCGACGACGGCGACGCTGCGAAACAAGGTGGGCATAATCAGGAGTAGGGAAACCTCCGCGTTGAGCTGGCGACGGAAAATGGTCTGCGAGGTAAGTATATACCGATTGGGCCAGGTGGGGTCACGTCGTACCTGAGAAAAACGCAAAACGCAAAGCGTAAAACGCAAACGACGCCGATCATGACGCCCCGGCCTGGCGTTTTGCGCGTTCCGTTGTACGTTTTCGCGCGGCGGTGTTGGTCACTCCGGGGGTGCGTGGGAAGGGGCCGCCGCG
>DATLRG010000359.1:0-3845 GCA_035534795.1 Chloroflexota bacterium | reverse complement strand
GGATGGGGTGTAGACCGGGTAGGCGGCCGCGCGGCAGCCTACCCGTTCAACACACCATCCTCGTGGAATGACTCATCGGTTGACACGAGTCGAGCGGGATGCGATAGTCAAGTATCCGATGCCGACGCAGAGGAGGGTGCGGAATGTCACCGGAGCCAGCCAGCACGGCGCTTGATCCAGCCACCGCCGGCGCGCGACGATGGCTGAGCGCGTTGCAGACGTGCGTGCGCGCGGTCGACTTCGAGAACGCGCGGCCGCTCTTCGCCGAGGACGTCGTCTCCTTCGGGACCCACGCGTCGGTCGTCGCGGGCCGAGACGCGCTCGAGCGCGACCAATGGCGCCACGTCTGGCCACGGATCCGCGACTTCTCCTTCCGGCTGGACGACACTCGCTGCCTGGGCGACGATCGCGGTCTGGTCGTCGTCGTTCCCTGGGACTCGCTCGGCGTTCGCCCTGATGGCACGACCTTTCCTCGGCCCGGCCGCGCCACGGTCCTGCTGCGGCTGCGCGAGCGTCAGTGGGTCGCCGCCCACACGCACTTCTCGCTGAGCCCGCCCGCATGAACCCGCTGATTCGCCGCTTCACGACAGACGACTACCCCGCGGTCGTCGCGGTCCACAATGCCGTCTATCCCGACTATCCGGATACCGAGGCCGAGACGCGGTTCTACGACGAGCACCGGGACCAAAAGTGCCACTTCGAGCGGTGGGTGGCCGAGCGCGACGACGCCGTGGTCGCCGTGGGCCAGTTCGGACAGGCGGCTGGCTGGTATCATCCCCAAAAGTTCTGGATGGAGCTGGCGGTGCATCCCGATCACCAGGGACGCGGCGTCGGATCGGCGCTCTACGATCACATCCTCGCCGCCTTGCGACCGCTGGACCCGCTGGTCATCCGAGCTGGCACGCGCGAGGACAAGGACCACAGCGTCCAGTTCCTCGCCAATCGTGGCTTCCACGAAGACATGCGCTCGTGGGAGTCCCGTCTGGACGTCGCGGCCTTCGATCCGTCGCCCTACGCCGGCGTCGGGGAGAGCGCCCGGGCGCAGGGCATCGAGATCAAGACCCTGCGCGAGCTCGCCGCCGATCCCAACCGGGATGCCAAGCTGTACGAGCAGGACTGGGAGCTCGAGCAGGACGTGCCGCATCCGGAGCCGCTGACGCGCATCGACGTCGCGTTCTGGGAAGAGCACACGCTGCGGAATCCGAACTTGCTGCCGGACGGCTACTTTGTCGCCGTGGATGGCGACGCCTACGTCGGCGTGAGCACGCTCTGGACGAGCCAGGGGAACGACGACCTCTACACCGGCCTGACCGGTGTCAAACGGACGCATCGACGACGCGGCATCGCACTCGCGCTCAAGCTGCGCGCCATCGCCTTTGCCCGGACGCTCGGGCGCCCGGCGATCCGCACCTGGAACGATTCGAACAATCGCGCGATGCTCTCGATCAACGAACGGCTCGGCTTCGTCAAGCAGCCCGCCTGGATCGACTATGCCAAGGTCTTCGCGACGGACGACGACCGATGAGCCTACCACTCGTCCGCCTCTCCGGAACACCGTACGAGCAAGGTGCGCGGCACGGCCAACAGCTCCGGGAGCGGGTCCGGCAAAACGTCGCGGTGTACTTCGATCGCTTCGCGCGCGAGGTCCAGCTTGCCCCGGCCGACGTCCTCGCGCGGGCGCGACGCTGCCGCGCGGACGTGGAGGCGCGAAACGAGGACTACGCCGCGGCGATGCGCGGCGTCGCCGATGGGGCCGGGATCGATCTCGACCGTATTGTCGCGCTCAACGTCCGCTACGAGCTGCTCTACGACCGCTTCGGCGCCATCGCCATGGCCGACGGCTGCACCTCCTTCGCGGTGTCGCCCGCCGCTGCCGCGAGCGGCCACCTCCTGCTGGGCCAGAACTGGGACTGGATCCCTGAAGTGAAGGGCGCGGTGCTGCACACGATCGAGCCAGACGGGCTCGAGACCCTCAGCTTCACGGAGGCGGGCATCGTCGGCGGAAAGATCGGTCTGAACTCCGCCGGACTCGGCCTCGCGATCAACGGGCTGAGTACGACCGCGGACGACTGGGAGCGCCTGGGCACCCCGTTCCACGCGCGCTGCTTCGAAATCCTGCGCCGGCGCGATCTGGACGCCGCGGTGCGTGTCGTGACCGGCTCCCCGCGCGCCTGCTCGACGAACTTCCTGATCGCGCAGGTCCCCGACCGCGTCGCGAACGTCGAGGCGGCGCCCGACAGCGTCTACGTCGCCGGCTGGGTCGATCGCTGGCTGGTCCACGCCAACCACTTCGTCGTGCCGGACATCCTGGGCGTCGTCGAGACGCCCAGCGAGCGTCGCCCGATCTCCTGCCATCGTCAGGGGCGCCTGCAGGAGCTCCTGGCAACTGGCTCCCCGGTGACCGTCGAGGACGTGCAGCGTTACCTGCGCGACCACGAGGGCTTCCCGGACTCGATCTGCCGCCACGAGGATCCTGCGGAGCCGGAAGAGGAACGCTACGCGACGGTGGCGTCGGTCGTCATGGACCTGCACGAGCGCGTCCTCTCTATCGCCGACGGACCGCCGTGCCACGGCGTGTACGACAGCATCCGTCTCGAGTAGGGTCGCGGCGCGCGTCATCGCCGGCGAAGAGTCATATACTTGGTCCACGGTGAAAGCTACCTGGAATGTGTTGGATTTGCCGCGCAAATCCAACACATTCCAGGTGGCTTTCACCGTGGATTTACTTTGGATTGCCGATGGACCCATCTGACATTCTGAAAGCGCTCGGCGTGACCGAGGCCACCTCGGTCACGCCGGTGCAGGGCGGCTGGGATACGGCGCTCTGGCGCGTCGAGCGCGGGGGGCGGTCCTATGCACTGCGGGTGTTCCGCCCCGACCAGGCGCTGGCCTGTCGGCGCGAGGTGCTGGCGATGCGCGCGGCGGCCGACGGTGGCGTGCCGGTGCCCGACGTGTGCGCCGACGGCGTCTGGCAGGACCGGCCGGCCCTGCTGCTCTCGTGGTGCGCAGGCCAGCCGGTGCTGCATGCGCTGCGCGACCGCCCCCAGGACGGCGAGCCGCTGGGGACCGCGTTCGGCGCGATGCAGGCGCGGCTGCACCGGGTCGCTGCCCCGGGCGCGCTGCGTCAGGACGGCGATCGCTGGATCGACTGGGCCGATCCCGATGAAGCGCCGCTGAAAGCGCGACTGCACGCGCTGCGGCCGCGTGGCGACGCGCTTCTCCACCTCGATTACCACCCGCTCAACGTCCTGACCGATGGCTCGCAAATCACCGGCGTGATCGACTGGGCGAACGCGCTGGCCGGCGACCCTCGGGCGGACCTGGCCCGCACGGTCACGATTCTGCGGGTGATGCCGGTGCCGCGCGCGTGGCAGCCGACGGCGGCGCGTCGGGTCTTCGCGCGGGCCTGGCGCCGTGGCTACGAGAGCGTCGCCGGTCCGTCCGGCGACCTCGGACTGTTTTACGCCTGGGCCGGCGCGGTGATGGTACGCGACCTCGCGCCGAAGCTCGGGCGGCCGGGCGTCTGGCTCGAGCAGCGGCACCTGGATCGCGTGGCGCGCTGGACGGCGTGGTGGAAGCGTCGCGCCGGGGTATAATCTGCCATTTTGCTGCTGGGGTCCCGCCCGCGACGCCAGCGTCGAGGCGGTCTCAAAGGCGGCCATTCCTTGGCCGCCGCCCGCGCCGAATCTGTCGGCCGCCGGTGGGTCAGCGTAAACCTCTAGCGGCTTTCGGAAAGATTGACTTTACGCTCGGCCCAGAGACCGTAGGGTGGCAGCTTGTCTGCCGCCGCCCGGCCGTGGTGCAGCGTCGAATCTTCGCGGCGGCAGACAAGCTGCCACCCTACG
>DATLRG010000358.1:0-12178 GCA_035534795.1 Chloroflexota bacterium | reverse complement strand
CACGCGATTTCCGGCACGATCCTGGGCGTCGGCATGATCCGCGGCCCGCGCAACGTCGGCTGGCAGGTCGCCGGCAACATTGTCACGGCGTGGATTCTGACGATCCCAGCCTGCTTTGCGATGGGCTTCCTCATCATGCTCGTCGTCGCGGGCCTCGCATCACTCGGCGTGCCGATTCCGGGGGTCCTCTAGACTCATTTGATTTCGGCATGGAGGTGGATTCCCAGCTCTCAGGGCGCTCATCTGGCGGTCATTCCGAGTCTCGATGACCCGACCGGGACACCGCTGGGGATATAAATAGCAGCCGGGTGGCCGAGAAGGTCCCTGGGCAGGCTGAGCGTGCGGACGACCTCTCGCGAAAGCGCAGCGGCCGGTATCGCCTGGCCAAAACGTTCCGATCGCGCTATGATGACACTGCAACACAACGACTCGTTGTGTTGCCACGAACAGATGGTGAGGTGGGCCCCATGGTCGTTCGCATGGTTGATACTTCCGACGATATCGTCGTTCTGACGCCTGATGAGGTCCGCCACGCCATCGACGTCGAAGCCCGAGGGCGCATGGGCATCTCGGGGGACGAGTTCATCGCTCGCTGGCTGCGCAGCGATCTTCCAGACACCCTCGCCGCGCGTGAGATTGGGATCATCGCGCGCCTTCTGGATCTGACTCCCTACGGCTCCGGCTAGCAGGCGATGCCCGATACGCGATTCGGCGCGTTCCGCGACACCCTCAACCGCACGATCAACAAGACGGTTTCCCGCGATCGTCTCACCGTTGTTCCCCACACCGTCGATCCCACCCGGGCGGTGATCGTCGCAGTCGTCCAGGGAAGTCACCAGGTCTTCCGCGCGATCCGCTTGGGGAATGGCCACTATCTCAGCGTCCGAATGGACGTCCATCTGATCCCGGATGGCGTGAGTACCGATGCGAATTCGATCGCCTATCGGCAGTCTGAAGAGACCCGCGGGGATGACTGGATCTTTCGGTACGAGTACGAGCGCCTCCAGGCCGAGTCCGGAACCTATCCCTACCCGGTCGCGCACTGGCACGTGAACGCCACACCCGCCGCCTACGCTGGCGCCAGGCCGTTTCCCGAGCTACATCTCCCGACCGGCCGCCTCTCGCTCGAGGACATCATCCGACACCTGATCGTCGAGCACGCGGTCCCGACCCTCTGTCCCAGAGCCGACGCCCTGGCCTTCCTCGACGAGCAGCGGAATACCTTCCAGCACCGACGAACCGACCCCGGGCGACCAGCATCCGTGGCGGAGGCATAGGCAGCGCGGCCGGTTAACGAGACCGCCAGCAGGGCGATGCACAAAACGCCGGCGCGGTGCGTCGCCCTCGATCTTCAGAGGACTCCGCTGACGTCCACGCCGGCCTCCGCGTCGATCAGCCGGTAGGTCTCTTCGATTCTGGCCACCTTGCCCAGCATCGCCATGGCCGGACAGTAGCGCGTGCTCGCAAGCTCTAGCGCTCTCCTGACTCGCTCGGGATCGAGTCCTCGGCCATGGAAGACGTGATCCAGCGTGATGCGGGTGAAGACTTTTGGATGCTCGTCGGCCTGCTCGCCGTGGAGCCGGATGCGGTAGCCGCTCACGTCCTGGCGCAGCCGGGTGAGCACACTGAGCACGCTCATGCCGGTGCAGCCACCCAGGCCGAGCAGGAGTAGCTCCATCGGACCCGCGCCGCGGTCGGCCCCGCCGATTTCCGGCGTGGCATCCAGGGTGACCCCGTGGCCGCTGCCGGAGGTCGCCTGGAAGGCCATGCCCTGGATCAGCTCGACGGTGCCGGCCAGCGTCGTCATGGCGATGGGTGCTCGATCGGCTTGACCGTGTGCAGATACGCATAGATCGCGCCCAGCTCGTCGTCCGAGTATGCCGCCGAGAACTCCTTCCAGGGCATCATGTCTGGCCGAAGCGCGTAGCCCGTGGGATCGGTGCCGGTGCGGATGGTCGTAACGAACTGGGCCCGGGTCCATTTGGGGACGATCTGCGTGAGATTCGGGCCCGGCGGCGGGCCGGCGCCGGCGCGTCCACCGGCGAGATCCGCGCCGTGGCAGGTCTGGCAGCCGGAGACCGCGACCAGGTACTTCCCGTACTCGGGCGTGATCCCCGCGGGAGGCGCGACGACTGGCTGCGTGATTGGCGCTTGCACGGCGAGTGGGAAGACGCCGGTGCCGATCAGCAGCGTCCCAATCAGGTTAATGTTGCGCGGCGGGGTTACGTGGGTGACCGCCGGCTGCGAGCGCAGGTAGGCGACGATCGCCTGTACGTCGGCATCACTCATCTGGTGGAACGTCTCCGACGGCATGATCATCAGGGCGTGCCCGTTGTTGTCGACACCCTCGCGAACGGCGCGGATGATCTGCCCGTCCGACCAGCCTTTGAGCGGGCTGCCAGGCGTCAGGTTCGGCGGATAGAGCGCTCCGAGACCGGAGCCGTCGGGGTTCGACAGCAAGCTGGTCCGTCCACCGTCGAGCGGCAGGTCCCCGGTCGTCGAATGGCAGGAGGTGCAGAGGTGGGCGAGGTGCTCGCCACGCGCGAGCTCTGCCGACGTCGCGGCTACCTTCACGTCGCTCACCGGATTACCGTGGACGGCGTTCAATCGGTAGACGCCCATCAGGTCCACGACCCCCACCAGTGCGCACACGATTGCCAGCAGTCCCGCCAGGACCGCACCCGGCCAGCGGATCAACAGGTGTTTCCCGCGTCGGGCGCGCCTGGCGAGGACGACAAAGGCGACCGCGAGCGCGATCAACACGATGCCGATAATCAGCGGTTGCATTGGTTACCTGTTGGTAGTGACTGATGGATGCCGGGGTGCGGTCCCCGTATCACTCTTCGCTCGTTCTCCCTGCCGCGCGCGAGAGCGGGGCTTATTGTAGCATGAGGAACGTTTGGGAGCGCGAACGACACGAAACGACGCGGGTGAGGCTGCATGCAATTCAGTCGTCTCGCCGAGGCTTTCCGAGACATCGAGGAGGCAACCGGCCGCGGTCGGATGACGGCGCGGCTGGCAGCGCTTTTCCGGAGCGGGACCGAGGACGCGGGCATTCTCCCCTATCTGCTCCAGGGCCAGTTGGGGCCGCCCTACGCCGCGCCGAGCCTAGGCCTGGACGAGCAAGGCATCGCCCGGGCGATCGGGGCGGCGGCCGGGCTGCCGAGCGATCAAGTCCGGCGGCTCTACGACCAGTCGGGCGACCTGGGACTGGTGGCCGAGCACCTGCTGCCCGGACCGGCCCAGCCGACGACGGTCCGCGAGGTCTACGACCAGCTTCGACAGATCGCCGCGGCCGCTGGTAGCGGCGCTTTCGTCGAGAAAGTGGCGCTGTTCCAGGAACTGCTCCGGCGCACCGGCAGGCTGGCGGCGCGGTACCTGGTGCGCATCGCCCAGGGGAGGCTCCGGCTCGGCGTTGGCGACGCGACGCTCCTGGACGCGCTCTCGGTCGCCGTCGTGGGGAGCACCGCGCTGCGCGAGCAGATTCACCGGGCATACAGCCAGTGCTCCGATCTGGGGCTGACCGCCGAGACTCTGTTCGCCGGTGGCCCCGCCGCTCTCGACCGGCTTCACCCGACGCCCGGTCGCCCGGTCCTGCCCGCCCTCGCCGAGCGGCTACCGTCGCCGGTCGAGATCGTGCGCCGCCTGGGGCGCGTGATCGCCGAGCCGAAGTACGACGGCCTCCGCCTGCAGGCGCACAAGGATGACGGGCGCGTCTGGCTCTTCACCCGGCGCCTCGAAGACGTGACCGCTGCCTTCCCCGAGATCGTCCAGGCCGTCCGCCAGCAGGTCCTCGCCCGACAGGCCATCCTCGACGGCGAAGCGGTCGGCTACGACCCGCGGACCGGCCGGTACCTGCCCTTCCAGCAAACCTCGCGACGACGACGCAAGCATCGCGTGGCAGAAATGGAAGCGCTCTATCCCTTGCGCTATTACGCGTTCGATCTGCTCTACCTGGATGGCCAGGACTTCACGCCGCTGCCCCAGCAGCAGCGCTCCGAGCGCCTGCGGCAGATCGTGCGCGCGGAGCCGAACGGCGCGATCAGCACGCCCCTCCAGGTCGAGACGGCCGACGCGAAAGCACTCGAAGCCTTCGTGGAGGAGATGCTGAGCCGGGGGCTGGAGGGCGCGGTAGTGAAGCGGCCGGCTGCCCCCTACCATGCCGGGGCGCGGCAGTTCAACTGGGTCAAGTTGAAGCGCGGCTACCAGGAGCTGCTCGCCGACAGCTTCGACGTCGTCGTCGTCGGCTACGATTACGGTCGGGGCAAGCGTGCAAAACTGGGCATCGGCTCGCTGCTCTGCTGCGTCTACGATCCGGCGCGCGACCTCTTCCGAACGGTCAGCCGCGTCGGGTCGGGCTTGACCGACGAGGAGTGGCTCCGTCTCCGCGAGATGCTCGACGAAGCTCGTACCAACCAGGAACCGTCGCGGGTGGACTCGCGGATCGTGCCGGACGTCTGGGTCGAGCCGCGCCACGTTCTCGAAGTGATCGCCGGGGAGATCACGCGCAGCCCGCGCCACACCTGTGGCATGGTGGAGGGCCAGCCAGGCTATGCCCTGCGCTTTCCCCGCGTGGCCGGGTTCCGACCCGATCGCCGGCCAGAGGATGCCACGACTCAGGACGAAGTGGTGGAGATGTACCGGCTGCAGAGCGAACGAGTGACGAGCAGCCTGACGTGAGCCCGAAGTCAAACCGGCGAGTCGGTCCGCTGTCTCTTGAATGCGCTGAAGAGTGCATCCTTTATCTCGGTTGACTTCACCTCAAATCGGGTGAACTCGCCGATATTGTCTCGGTTCAAGTGCAGCTGCCCTTCACCCACGTTGCCTCGATGCTGGCCCTTGGAGAAGTAAGGTGGACCCCTTCGTCAAGACAGTCTGATGGGCGATTTTAAGGCGGACTCGCCGGCGCCAAGGCGCGATCGACGGCGGCGAGAACGAAGTCGAGCTCCAGCGTCTGATCGAGTTCCCAGGCCACGACGAACCGCGAGAACCAATCGAGGATCGCC
This sequence comes from Chloroflexota bacterium, assembly GCA_035534795.1. Taxonomy (GTDB): domain Bacteria; phylum Chloroflexota; class UBA6077; order FW602-bin22; family CADDYW01; genus JAJPKB01. The sequence continues at coordinate 7,172 of DATLRG010000358.1, read as the reverse complement.
ACCAGATACAACCAGCCTTTTGCCAAACGCACGTACGTCAGATCGATACCCCAAATGTGGTTCGGGGAGGACGCGACGACGTCGCTGAGCAAATACGGGAAGACGCGATGCTCGGCGGCAGGCTTGCTCAGATTCGGTTTGGGCCCGATCGCCGCGAGGCCCATCTCCTCCATGTGTCGCTGAACGGCTTTGCGATTGACCACGAACGTGTCGCGCCGCAATTGGGCCGTGATGCGCCGCGAGCCGTAGAACGGATGCGCGGTGAAAATCTCGCCGATCCGCTGTTTGAGGGAAACCTCTTCGGCCGACGGCGCGACTGGTCGATAGGGCAAGCTTGATCGGCTCACTCCCAGCAGGTCCGCTTGGACGCTCAGCGCCAGCTCGCCGCTCGCGTGCTCGATCAGCGCCACCCGCTCGGACCTACCACGGGCGACACCAGGTTTCTTTTTGAGAATGGCCACGTGGGTCGTGAGACGGCCGGTCTCTTCGTCGAGCGCGCGCAGCTGCTGGTCGTGGGCGACCCGTTCGGCGTCGCGATCGGCATTCTCCCGCTCAAAGAGGCTGGGAAAACGCTCGATCGCCGTCGCTTTCCACAGACTGATTAGATTCGGGGGAACGTCGTGCGCGGCGGCGATTTGCGACATCGTCTTCTCGCCGCGCAGGACCTCCTGGACAATTTGGACTTTGAAGGTGGCGCTGTACTGTTTTCTCATCCCGCCATGATCCACCTTATTTTGCCCTTTTCAACTGTCCAGTTTTCGGGGTACACTATAGGCTGGAGAGGTCAACGATGAAACGATCCAACGTTCTGCGCATCGTCTTTACCATAGCATTCCTGGCGTTGGTATTGTCGGCCTGCCAGAGCGTCCCAGCGCCTACCGCGGGCGCGGCCGCGCTCCCCAAGCCCGCGGTCGACGCGTCGCCCGGGCAGGCGACGTCCGCCGTCACCGTCTTAGCCGGTGGGTGCTTCTGGGGCATCCAGGGCGTGTTCGAGCACGTCAAGGGTGTCGCCAGCGCGGTCTCGGGGTACGCCGGGGGCGACCAGAAATCGGCGATCTATGAAGTCGTGAGCAGCGGCACGACCGGGCACGCCGAATCGGTCCAGATCACTTATGACCCCCGAGTGATCAGCTACGGACAATTGCTCCAGATTTTCTTTTCGGTGCATGATCCGACCGAGCTCAACGAACAGGGCCCGGACGTCGGACCTCAGTATCGCTCAGCGATCTTCCCGACAAATGCCGAGCAGGCGGACGTCGCCAAGGCCTACATCGCCCAGCTCGATCAGGCGCATGTGTTCGGGAAAGCGATCGTCACCAAAATCGAGCCGGGTCACTCCTTCTATCCGGCTGAGAGCTATCATCAAGATTTCCTGGTGCGGAATCCAACCTACCCCTACATCGTCATCAATGACTTGCCGAAGATTGAAGAATTGGAGCGCCTCTTCCCGGATCAGTACCGTGCCGACCCGGTGCTCGTCGCGGGCTCGTCCGGGTCGACGCAGCTGACCCCCTCCCAATAGAGATCGAGGACGACCGCAGCTCAGTCGGCCAGGCTCGCGGCGGAGGGAGAGAGTTCTTCGAGGCCGTGGATCGCGCGGAGCAGATGGGCCCAGTAGCGCTGGTGCATACCGGGATCGTGGTGATAGGCCGCGTCAAAATTACTGACCAGCGTCCCGGCGAAGGCGGGACCGAGCACCTCGTCGACGACCTCCTTGGTCCGTCCGCGCCGCACGAAGTAGCGTTCGGTTGGAGTGCTGCTCGTCCAGGCGATAGACCGTGGCCAGGTACCACTGGATCGTCGCGAAGGGGAAGCCGTCCTTCGTCACGCAACGTTACGATCAAGCTGACCAGCCCGATTCCCACCCGATGACGCTTGCCCAGCACCACCCCGGTCAACTCCATCAAGGGAATGTGCCGGGTCCGACAGAGCGGGCACTCACGGGCGAGGTACTGATGCGCAATCACCGGCACCGGCGCGCGGAATCTCGATCACCTCGCGGGTCCGCTGGACCCAGCCCCCGACCGGCCAGTCGCTGCTCCAGTGTGGCGATCCGCTTCTGGAGGTCGCCAATCGTGACGTCCCGCTGGGAGAGTGCCGCCTGCAGCTCAGCAGGCCCGTCCCCTTATCGGTGAACGTTTACCAGACAGACGACGGCGAGGGTGGACTTTTCTAGATCCTTGCCTTATGATGACGCGAACCCGTGACGTTGTATCCCAATGAAGCGAGAAGAGGTGCATGGCGCGATGCCCGATCAGCAGAGTCGCAAGAATTTGGTTCAAGACGAACTCGTAGAATTGCTGGCACTAGATCCCGCGGCGCGTAACCCCGAGTACCACGCGATTAGCGGCTGGCTGGGAAAGAGCGCGCACCAAGGATACTGGCGGCTATATCCGACGCCGGAGCTCGACGAGTACATCGAGATCGCGGAAGACGACATTCTCCTCCAGCGCCCGGTGAGCGAGGCGACGTCGCCGCTGGGTGGGTCCGTTTTGATGATTAAGGCCACGGCGGAGCTCCACAGCATGGGCAGCACGAGCGTGGACGCTCGGACCGCGATGCTGCACGGGGATATTACCAACGACTTCTCGACCAAGTCGGGTGGTGACCTGATCGCACTGATGAGCGGAACGACCCTCGGCGACAAGGACTATACGAAGGGCTTCTGGTGCAGCGTGTCCATGTTGTTTTCCTGCACGACGCACGTGGTCGACAATTGGGTCTGCACACTCGCGTCCGGCAAGCTCTGCGGCACGAGGAAATTCTTGCCGTAGTCGTCTCGCGTCGTCGCTTCCCGGGGGTGATGGTCGGGTCACGCGGTCGTCCCGTCGTCCCCGAATCGCCCGCGCTCGGGTAACGGGCGCATCGGCCATTGAGGCGCGCTCTGAATGATTCAGCCGCTCAGCCAATCGGAAGTTGTCGCCTACCTGCTCAACAAGAATCTTATCGATCCGACGGACGTTTGCGATTCCGGCTTGCTGGTCACCGATGTGTCACGGCGCAACTGTAACGTCAAGGTCGTGGTGGAACGCGGTGTGTCCTACCTGGTCAAGCAGTGCGGCGAACCGAACGCTATCGAGACGCTCGCGAATGAAGCCGTCGTTTACGATATGCTCTACACCGATCCGCGGTACCGATCTCTCACCGACTACCTACCGCGCTATTATGGCTACGACTCCGCGAAGAATCTGCTCATTCTCGCGCTACTCGCCGGCGACGCCCAGGACCTGGAACACTATCACGCGCGCGGTCACTTTTCCAAAACGATCGGGCGGGCCGTGGCACGGGGGCTCGCTGAGCTGCACAAAGTTACGATCTCTGAGCAGCTCGGGCGCTCTCCCGGCAGGCGTGCCGTCTCTGACTTGCCGTGGGTGTTCACGATTCATCGGCCGTCGCTCAGCCAGTTGCGAGATTTGAGTGCCGCCTCACGTCAGGTCGTCGGGATCCTGCAGCGGTATCCGGAGTTCGGCGACCTGATCGACGCGTGCGCGGGGAACTGGCGAGCATCGAGTCTGATCCATGGCGATGTCAAGTGGGCCAACTTCATGGTCTTCGCGCCCAACGGATCGGGACGCAAGACCCGATTGAAGATCGTGGATTGGGAGTACGCCGGTCTGGGTGACCCATGCTGGGACGTCGGCGGCGCTCTCAGCGCGTACATCAGTTGTTGGGTGCTGTCGATGCCGATGATCTCCGCCGCCACTCCAATCGAATGGGAGAGGCTCTCTCGGTTCCCGTTGGAGCCGATGCAACCCGCGATGCGCGCCTTCTGGGAAGCATACGCGCGCCACATGAGCCTGGATTCACTCCAGCGCGATTCGTTGCTGTGGCGGTCCACGCTGTTTTGCGCTGTGAGATTGGTCCAGACGGCGATCGAGCGAACCCAGACCGTCACCGTCCTCAGCAAGAACGTCGTACATCTCTTGCAGCTTGCGATGAACATGCTGCGGCGGCCGGTGGAAGCGATCGTTCACGTCCTGGGCATCGATCTCAAGTCGGACCTGGTCAATGCCTGACGACCAGGCGAAGATTGGGGACGCACTCCAGGCGACCGTCTTCGACTCGCCTTCGAGCTTTCGGTGGTTTGGTGAGCGATCTCGCCAGGTCCCACGGGTAATTCTGCACGGGTGGACCGATCGCGAGGTTCGAGACTTTCTTCTCGAATCGCTGCAGTCGACGCTCTACCACGATTTTTATTGTCGTGGCTCTGCCGCTCCGAGGGGTCAGTACCGCGGGCCGCCTTCGGCGATTGGGAACGGTCGTTTTCTTCAAGACTTGTCCTCCGGAAACAGCGGTCACGGGACCTGGGAGGACGGGTGGTCCGTCCAGTCGATTGCTACCGATGGCATGATGGTCGCGGGAAGGAAGGTCGCGGTTTGGGTGAGTCGCGAGGACCCTCGTCTCACTTTCGACGACTCGCTCGGGCCGGGCGCGCCTCTGCGGCTGCCGGTCCCGAAAGAGTCGCTCCACGGCGCTCCGGGGTACTACGTCGCGTTCGGCGATGCTCCACTGATCGAGGAAAACGTCCGCGATCTGGTCCGTTTTTATTTCAATCTTCGGGCAAGCGGCGCCGCGAGCGTCATGCGGCAGATCACCACCGCGTTGAACGGAGCCAACCTCCCCTTTCAGTTCAAGGTCCTGAGCGACCCGGCTCAGTACACGCGCTGTGACGCCGGCGTGCTGTATGTCCGAAGGCACGACTACGCGGTGGTGGCGGACGCCCTTCGACAGATCCATCGGGAGATCGCCGATTCCCTCAAACCGGGAACGCCGGTGTTCACCAAGCCTTTCGCCCATGGTCTTGGATTCGCCGAGGATACCGGCGACGACGAGAGCTTTGGCCTCAGCCGATGTCGCGTGCTGGCCGAGGGGATGATCCGCGCTCATGAGCAGGGAGCATCCTCTCGCGGCGATCGCCTGGCGGTGGTCGCTCATACCTTCGACGAGGCCGGTATCGATCTCGCGACGCCGTATCTGAATCCAGGCTCTCGCGACGAGTACGATTTTCGGCTGCCCACGAGCCAGGTGAGGCAGCGCGCGCCCGCCAAACTGACGCGACGCGCGGTGACGTCGACGGTGACCGCGATCGCACGCCAGTTCTGTCGTGAAGCGATCTGGGATGCGACGCGGTGTACCTGGTTGGGCAGTGAAGTACTCGAGGGGAGCGACGCTGAGGGCGGATTTCGTGCGGCGGTGCGCGCGCTTGGTCCCGAGCTCTACGCCGGGTCGAGCGGAGTCGGACTGTTCCTTGGCGAAGCGTACCGCGCGACCGGGGATCCCGACCTGCGTCGCACCGCTCTTGGTGCGATCCAGCACGCGCTGTCACGCGTCGATGCCATCCCTGCCTCGCAGCGAATCGGTTTGTTTACCGGTGCGATCGGTGTCGCGCTCGCCGCCGCTCGCGTCGGACAGCGCTGCGATGACGCCGACCTCATGCACCGATCGAAGGAGCTGGTTCTCGCGGCCATGCGGGAGTCAGGGCACGAGCGGGGTTTTGACCTGTTGTCTGGCCGTGCGGGGGCCATCGCTGGGCTGCTATCGCTTGATCGCGTGCTGGGTTGTCAGCCCTTGGTCGCTTTTGCCACCGCGCTCGCCGACGAGTTGCTGCGAAGCGCGGAGCGATCGGAGAGAGGACTTTCCTGGCGAGCGATGGGGTCAGGCGACGGGCCGAATCTCACCGGATTGTCGCACGGCACCGCCGGCGTGGCGTATGCGCTGTTGGAATTGTCTCATATCCTGGGAGGCGCTCCGCGATACCGGCGCGTGGCGGAAGAAGCATTCAACTACGAGCGATCCTGGTTCGACTCGGACGTCAGAAATTGGCCGCACTTCAACACGGCGAACGGTTCCGGTCGTCAGATCGACGCCCCGTCAACCTTTGTCGCGCACTGGTGCCACGGGGCGCCGGGTATCGCGTTGTCAAGGCTGCGCGCGTATCGTTTATTCGGGGATCGTCAACTCAAGAGCGACGCGATAGTCGGGCTTGAAACGACAGTGCAGGCGCTTGAGACCTGGCTGGCCACGGACACCGGAAACTTTTCGCTCTGCCACGGATTGGCTGGAAACGCGGAAATCCTTGGTTACGCGTCCCAGGTGCTGGCGGGCGAGTGGAGGAACGGTCACGAGATCGACGAGGTCGTGGCGAGTCACGGAATCGCCACCTGGTCGCTCGCAGGTAGCCGCTGGCCATGCGGCGTTGGGACCGACGAGCATCCGGGCCTGATGGTCGGATTGGCGGGCATCGGCTACTACTACCTGCGCCTCTTAGACCCCACCATCCCGTCCATCCTGCTCCTCGAGCCCGAAGCGTTCGCGGAGGCCACCCTCTAGAAGGAGTGGGCCTGCCTCGCGCCACACGTCCCCGCTCCCAAACCGGGCGGCCGTCCGCCCAAACACACGGGGCGCGAAATCGTGAACGCGATCTTTTACATCATTCGGAGCGGCGAACAGTGGCGTCTGCTGCCGCACGATCTGCCGGCCTGGCAGACCGTCTACCAATACTTTCGGCTGTGGCGGCTGGATGAAACGTGGGGAGTGGTGTCGGAGCTATTTTTGGGCACGGCCCGGAATCTTGCCATAACGGGGCGTTATCGCCAGCACCCGCTATCCTTTCTGCCTGCCCGCCCGCTCCCACCCCCCTCGAAGAGTTTGCAACAGAGATCGATTCGTTGTTCGGAACCCTCGCCCAGCGACGCGCAACATCCCGACGTCCAGCGCTTGCAGCTCTTCCTTTCGGAATCGACCTGGGACGCCAATGCGATCAATGCGCGCCGCTTGGAACTGGCGGCCGCGGATCCGTTGACCCGCCCACACGATGACGGCGTCCTGGTCATCGACAATACGGGCGACTGTAAGGATGGCCGCAAGACCGATCACGTGGCGCGCCAGTATCTGGGATCCATCGGCAAGATCGAGAATGGCATCGTCGCCGTCACGAGTTTGTGGGCCGATGAACGCGTCTACTACCCGCTGCACGTCCAACCCTAGACGCCGGCCGAACGGTTGCCCGAGGGCAAGAAGGATCCCGCGTTTCGGACCAAGCCGCAGATCGCGGTCGAACTCGTCGATGCCGCGCTGGAGGCCGGTTTCACCTTTCGCGCGGTGGTCAGCGATTGTACCTACGGCGAGAATCCGACCTTCGAGGCCGCCTGGTGGGCGGCCGACTTGGTGAT